>CAIRBI010000311.1 GCA_903876785.1 uncultured Gammaproteobacteria bacterium | reverse complement strand
GCAGGCGCTGCAGAAGGAGCTGGATGCGCAGGGATTTAATGCAACGGGCAGCGGCGATGTGATCGTGGACTTCGCCATGCGCTATGGCAATCCGTCTCTGGATTCGGTGCTGGAATCGATGTTCCAGCGTGGCGTGCGCAAGCTGTTGGTGCTGCCGTTGTATCCACAATATTCCGGTGCCACCGTAGCGTCTACCTTCGACGCCCTGAGCGCGGACTTTGTGCAGCGGCGCTGGCTTCCCGATCTGCGCTTCGTCTCGCATTATCACGACTTCGCGCCTTACATTACTGCGGCGGTGCAGCGCATCGAGGAGCACTGGGCGCAGCATGGCCGTGCCGATAAATTGCTGTTCTCCTATCACGGAGTGCCGCTGAGTTATCTGCTCAATGGCGACCCTTACCACTGTGAGTGCTACAAGACCTCGCGCTTGATTGCCGAGCGCCTCGGGCTCGCCGAAGGGGAGTACATGACCTCCTTTCAGTCCCGTTTCGGGCGTGAGGAATGGATACAGCCCTACACCGATGCCACGCTCAAGAGTTTCCCTGCGCAGGGCGTGAAGTCGGTGCAGGTGTTCTGCCCGGGTTTCGCGGCCGATTGTCTCGAGACCATCGAGGAGATTGGCGAGGAGAACAAAGAATACTTCCTGCACGCCGGAGGCGAGCGCTACGAGTACATCACGGCGCTCAACGACCGGCCGCAGCACATCGAAGCGCTGGCCGCACTGGTGCGGGAAAACCTGCAGGGCTGGTCGGTGACGGAAGACGCCGACCGCGATGCCCGTGCCGATGCGCGTGGGGCCGGCCGGCACGAGACGGGTAAATCCTCCCGATAGCACACCATAATAATAAGAGAGGCCGTATGAGTTTTCTGCAATCCCGCCGCCTGGGTTTTTTCGCCGGAGGTGTTTCTGTCCTGTTCGTCATGCTGGCGCTGCTGCGAATGCTCTTCTTCGTGGGGTTCTCGGGCGTGGAGGCGCAGGAAAACCCCGAGGCCGTGTGGGCCAGTATCGGCGTCGGCCTGCGTTTCGACTTCCGTCTCGCGCTGTTGTTGATGCTCCCCATCGCAGTGTTGCTGCTGCTGCCGCAACTCCGCGCCCGTTTTGCCTCTGCAGTGAGCTGGACCATTCGCGGTTATGTGGCCGTGCTGTTTCCGCTGCTCATCCTGATCTACATCTTCGACTTCGGTCATTTCGCCTATCTCGGTGTGCGCCTCAATGCCTCGGCGTTCCGGTTTGCGGCGGATGCGCAGATCTCCACCGACATGATCTGGCAGACCTATCCTGTGGTGTGGATCACACTGGGGTGGTGCGCCACCGTCGCCGTCAGCCTCTTCATCATGCTCCGCCTGGAGCGGCTCACGCTGGAGCGGCCACTGCCGCCGGTGACGCGCCGTTCGGCCTGGGCGGGCGGCGCGGCGCTGACGGTAGTAGTGCTGCTGGGGCTGCTCGGGCGCTACACCAACATCAATATTGAGAACCCGGTGCCGCTGCGCTGGAGCGATGCCTTTGCCTCCGGTGACAGCCAGATCGGCGCGCTGGGGCTGAATCCGGTGCTGTTCCTTTACGATACCTGGCATGTGGAGGAGGACTCCTTCGATGCTCAGGTGCTTGTCGACCACTATCCTGCCGTCAGCCGTTATTTCGGGCTTCCTGCCAAAGCTGGCGAGCCGGACTTTGAGCAAACATTTGAAAGACGCGTGGGCGTGCAGCCACATCGGCTCCCGACCGGCGCTGGTCCTGCGGACAGCACCACATCGCGCCCGCCGAATGTCATCTTCATCATGCTGGAATCCCTCGGCGCCAGTGCCGTGGGCGCCTATGGCAATCCGCTGAACCCGACCCCGAATCTGGATCAGCTCGCCACCCAGAGCTGGTTCTTCAAACACTTCTATGTCCCGGTCACCGGCACCGCCAAGACCGTGTGGGCCAGTATTACAGGCGTTCCCGACGTCACCCGGCAGGAGACGGCGAGCCGCAACCCCTTCATCATTCGTCAGCACACGCTGATCAACGAGCTGGCCGGGTACGAAAAGCTCTACATGGTCGGGGGTAGCGCTGGCTGGGCCAACATCAATGGCCTGATCATGCAGAGCATTGACGATGTGACGCTGTATGAGGAGGGGTACTGGAAGGCATCAAATGCCGATGTATGGGGTGTTTCGGATTTGAATCTCTTCAAGGAGAGCGACGAGATTCTGCGAGCTCTGCCAGCGGACAAGCCTTTCTTTGCCTATATCCAGACTGCTGGAAACCACCGCCCCTTTACCATCCCGGAAGACAATGACGGCTTCGAAATCTCCAACCTGTCTCTCGAGGAGGTGCAGGAGTTTGGTTCCCGCAGTGTCGAGCAATACAACGCCGTGCGCCTGCTGGACTTCAATATCGGCCGTTTCCTGGAGATGGCCAAGGCGGGTGGCTACTACGACAACACCATCTTCGTGCTGTATGGCGACCACAACACCCGCATCTCTCAGCTTCCCCACATGCCGCCTGCCTTTGAGCAGCTCGGGCTGGAGAGCAACCACGTGCCGATGATGATCTTCGCGCCGGGACTGCTGGCGCCACGTGAGTTCGACGAGGCGGTCGGGTTGGCGGATCTGCTGCCGACGGTGGCGGGATTGCTGGGCATCGAATACACCACGCGCACCATGGGCAGAGACCTGCAGCAGCCCGCGCCCGAGGGCGAGCGTGCGGTGCCGGTAGTGCTGCGAGAGGGAACTTTCCCGCTGATCGGCGCGGTGACCAAGGACTTTCTGGTGCAGATGAACCACGACGGCAGCGAGCCGTCCATGCATGATCTGGCGTCGCCGCAGCCACTGGAGAACGTTGCCGACCAGTATCCCGAAGAGTATCAGCGCCTGCTGCCGCTGGCACGCGGACTCTACGAGACGTCGCGTTTCATGCTTTACGATAACGTGCGGCAATGACAGGCAGGCCCGAACGCATCAGCAGAACGATGATCGCCCAGGTCCCCAGGCCCGGGTCGATCAGGTAGTCCCAGTAGTTCTCCGACTGCTTCAGATCCAGAGTGAAGGTCAGCGTGGCGACGCTGAACAGCAGCACCCCGAGCAGGTTGCGGCGCCACAACAACACCACGGTCAACAGTCCCATCAGCACCAGCATGGGTCGCGGCGCATAGCCCAGCCGGTAGGGATCGAAATAGGTCAGCCCGAGCGAGGCAGGGTACAGAATCAGGGCCAGCGCCGCGAATATGCACAGCAGTTCGGTCTGCTGCAGCCGTGGCGGGACCGCCAGCAGTTTCAGGCGTACGAGGGTGGCGAGGCTCAGCACCAGAACGGTGGTGATGGCGAGGTCATCAATGACGCTGCGCAGGTAGATGGCGAGCGCTATGCCATTGATTGGGATCAGGCTCAAGGCGCCCAGTTCGAACAGCAACGCAAATTGCCAGCGGCGCGCAAGGCGCTGCGACGGCAGCATCAGAAAACAGAGCGTTGCGAAGGTGAGAGTCGGTTGCCACAACGTCGACCAGGGCACTACCAGCGTATCGATCCCTGTCAAAGCCGTGACTCCAGCCAGTCTTCCGTGAAACTGACATGTTTGATGAAGCTGTTGTTCCACGAATAGACCAGGTGAAAAATCCCTTCCCGCGTATGCATGAGGTAGGGATACTCGTACTCGAATTCACAGCCACTCTTGCGGCACATGCGCTCATCTATCTGCAACATGAAGCTGTCGACCAGGCCGCTCCTCTCCCTGCCGCTTGAGGCGATGAACTGTTCGCGCAACTCGGGCGTAAAATGAGTCTCCGACATCGGTGCGCCATCCGGGTCCGGCGATTCGTCCAGATCGATCAGCAGGTCCCACTTCTCCATCTTCAGGTCAGTCTCATAGAGGCTGAGCCGGAACCGCCCATCCCGCAGGTTGTTCAATGCCACCAACAGCGTGTTGCGATGGGTGAGCGCCGCCGCCAGAGAAGAGTTGGGGTTGAAGGGTTCCAGCGGCACCGGCGTGCTCCAGGTGCGGCCGGCGTCCTCAGTGGTGCTGGCGAGCACACGGTGATGCTCGGTACCGGCGTAACGCATCATCGCTACCGCGCTACGTGGGCCGGTGGGCACCACAGAGGGTTGCAGGGAGTGATTGCCACGGCTGATGCGGATCTTGTCGATGACCTCGCCGTCGGGAGAAAGCAGCAGGTACTCGGCGAATTT
>CAIRBI010000310.1 GCA_903876785.1 uncultured Gammaproteobacteria bacterium | reverse complement strand
GGTGAGCACTGGCGTGTCGCCACCACCAATGCTGCGTATTACACCGTCGGCCCTGCGGCCGGCGTCAACGCCAGTGTCGAGGACATGATGCTGTGGGCGCAGGCCAATCTGGGCGCCTTCCCGGCAGTGCTGCCACCTGAGGTGCTCAAAGAACAACATGCGCCGGTGGTCGAGACGCCCAGCGGCAACTATTTCAACCGCTGGCCGCGACTGGAGAAAGCTTGGTACGGCTTGGGCTGGCGAGTCTTTGATTACGGCGGTCGCCGCGTGATTCACCATGGCGGTGGTGTGCGCGGCTTTCGCTCCGAGGTAGTACTGGTGCCAGAGTTGGATATCGCCATGGTGGTACTGTTCAACGCCGAGACGCCGGTCGCCAACGATGTTGTGCCCATGTTTCTCGACACGGTCATGCCCACTGATGCTAAGGATGCCCCATGAACCCAGTGCTCGATCTCCTGATGTCTCATCGCAGTATCCGCAAGTACACTGCCCAGCCCATCGCGCCCGAACTGCTGGAGCAGTTGCTGCTTGCCGGGCAGGCGGCCGCCACGTCCAGCTTCCTGCAGGGCGCCACCATCATCCGTGTGCGCAATCCGGAGAGTCGCCGCAAGCTGGCGGTTTACGCCGGCAATCAGGCCTATGTGGAAACGGCCGCAGAATTTCTGGTGTTCTGTGCAGACCTGCAACGACCCGGCAACGCCTGCCGTCAATACGACAAACCCTTTGCTGGCGACTTCACCGAACACTTCATCATCGCTACCGTCGATGTCGCGCTGATGGCGCAGAACATCGTGGTGGCGGCAGAGTCAGTAGGGCTGGGCATCTGCTACATCGGCGGCATCCGCAACAATCCTCGCGAGGTCTCGGACCTGTTGCAGTTGCCGCAGGGTGCCTACCCTGTGTTCGGGCTGTGTCTCGGTTATCCCGACCAGAACCCTGAAATCAAGCCGCGTTTGCCGCTGCAGGTGATTCTCAAAGAGGAAGTCTATGGCGAGGAGGGCGATGCAGAACGGATCGCCGTCTACGACGAACAGGTGCGGGAGTATTACCGGCAGCGCACCGGCGGCGGCCACGGTATCTGCTGGAGCGAACAGGTGGCCTCGCTGCTCAGTGAGAAGGCGCGTCCGCACATGCGGCAGTTTCTCGCGGAGCAGGGGTTCACGATGCGTTGATCACCTGCGCGGCAGGTCGATCAGACGATTCTGGCGCTGCGCAGCGCCTTGATCTCTTCCACTGAGTAACCAAGCTCCCCCAGAATCCGGTCGGTATGCTCGCCCAGAGTCGGCGCGCGATGACGAATCGAGGGTGGCGTCACCGACAGGCTCACCGGGGGCTTCATCACCGGGGCCGGGTGGGGCAGGCCGGGATAGTCGACGCGCTGCAACATGGCGGCGGCGGCCACGTGGGGATCGTCGAGCACATTCTGGGGAGACAGCACCGGTCCTGCGGGTAATCTTGCCTCTTCCATCTCTGCCAGTACCTCGGCGCTGCTGCGCTCCGCACACCAGCGCGCCAGCCGCTCGCTGATGATGGCGCCGTTGTCGCCACGACTGATGTCATCTTTGAAGCGAGGATCGTCCAGCCAATGCGGTTCCCCCATCAAGGCCACCCAACGCTCGAACAACGGGCCGCCGACACTCTGAACCAGCACCCAGCCGTCGCGGGTTTTGAAGGTGTCGGCGGGAGCGGAGGTCTGCGAGCGATTCAATGTTGACGTGCGATTCACCGCGATGGCGTCCTGTTCGATGAGCGTCCCGTTCATGAAGGTCAGCGCGGTGGTGAACAGTGCGGCCTCGACGACCTGACCGCGTCCGGTTTTCTGGCGCTCCAGCAGCGCCGCCATGGTCCCGAAGGCGCTGAGGCTGGCGGTGCCATAGTCGACGAACGGCGTGTAGGATTTCATTGGCTGCTCCGGTGTTCCCGACATGTACATGGCGCCGGACATGGCCTGTCCGAGGCCGTCGAAACCAATACGATTGCTGTAAGGTCCGCCACTGCCGAAGGCGGAGATCATGGTGAGGATGATGTCCGGGCGGATCACCCTGAGGCTCTCATAGTCGAGGCCCATGGCCTGCAAAGTGTCCGGGGGCAGATTGGCGACGACGACATCGGCGGTGGCGACCAGGCGGCGGACTATCTCCTGCCCCTCGGGCTTCATGGGGTTGAGTGTCATCCCCAGCTTGTTGCGGCCCATCTGCATGAACAATGCCCCGTCGCCCTGCGGCGTGATGGGCGAGAGGAAACGATCTTCGCTGCCCTGCACCTTCTCGATGCGGATGACTTCAGCGCCCAGATCGGCCAGCAGACTCGCGCAAAACGGGCCGGCAATGTAGCGCCCGAAGTCGAGCACCCTGATTCCATCAAGAACCCTGTTCATCCGCGAATGTCTCCCGTGCAATTATGTTTTTGAAACTGTGAGCATGTTAACAACAGCTGCTTGTGAAGCGCGACATAATGCAGTCGTCAATGAGTTCGTCGGAAGAGGAGTCGCGTCATGATCCCCGCTCAGCGCTAGACAATCCCGCCACGAAATTCCCATCCCCTTATCAACGGCGATGACCATCAGGTCTGCACTCAGCTTTGCTCCCAGCTTTGCGCTTTGTAGGCTGATTGAGCATAATGCCGCCTGCCGTCGCCAAGAGCGAGCGACTGAATTTTTCATCAGACATTTTAGATCCCTGACGTAGCGAGATGCAGACTTCAGGGGGAGCGAGAGAGTATGCAACGCGAGTCCATGGAAGTTGATGTTGTCATCGTCGGTGCGGGGCCTGCAGGCCTTTCCACCGCCTGCCGTCTGTTGCAGCTGGCGAAGGAAACCGCTACCGAAATCAGCGTCTGTGTGCTCGAAAAAGGCTCCGAAGTCGGCGCCCATATCCTCTCCGGTGCGGTCTTCGAGACTACGGCACTGGATGAACTGTTCCCTGATTGGAAGGATCGTGGCGCCCCGCTCAACACCGCAGTGACGGGCGACGATGTCTATTATCTGTCCGGTCCCGACAAGGCCTTCAAGTTTCCCGGCATGTTCGTTCCTACCCCGATGCACAACGATGGCAACTACATTATCTCTTTGGGGAATCTGTGCCGCTGGCTCGGTGAACAGGCCGCTGAACTGGGTGCCGAGGTGTTTCCGGGCTTCGCCGCTGCCGAGATACTTTACAACGAGGATGGCAGTGTCAAAGGGGTCGCCACCGGAGACATGGGCGTGGATGCCGAAGGCAAGCACAAAGACACTTTTGAGCCCGGTTTCGAGTTCCATGCGAAATATACGGTATTCGCCGAAGGTTGCCGGGGGCATCTGGGCAAGGAGCTGATCGCCCGCTTCGGGCTGGACAAGGACTCCGATCCTCAGCATTACGGACTCGGACTCAAGGAGATCTGGGAAATCCCCGCCGGGCAACACAAGGAAGGACTGGTCGTGCATACCGCTGGCTATCCGATGATTGGCGCCAGCTATGCAGGTTCCAGCGGTGGCTTCCTGTATCACAGCGAGAACAACCAGGTGTCGCTGGGTCTGATCGTGGATCTCGGCTACCGCAACCCGCATATCAGCCCCTTCGACGAGTTTCAGAAGTTCAAGCAGCACCCGGTGATCCGCCAATACATCGCCGGCGGCAAGCGCCTCAGCTATGGCGCCCGTGCGCTCATCAAGGGTGGCTTGAACTCATTGCCGAAGATGACTTTTCCGGGCGGCTTGCTGATCGGCTGCGATGCGGGAACGCTCAATGCGGCCAAGATCAAGGGCAGCCATACGGCCATGAAGTCAGGCATGCTGGCGGCCGAGACGCTGATAGCGGCCCTGCGTGCGCCCGAGCAAGCTCCCGAGAATCGTGAGCTGAGCGGGTACGCCACGCGCTTCAAGGCGTCCAGTCTGCACACCGAGCTGCACAAGACCCGCAACTTCAGCGCCGGTTTTCACAAGCTCGGCTTCTGGCTGGGCAGCGCGCTGGTGTTTATTGAACATAATATCTTCGGCGGCAAATTCCCCCTGACATTCCATGACAGAACGCCAGATCACGCGCAGCTCAAACCCGCCGCGCACTCACCCCGCATCGAATATGCGAAACCGGATGGCAAGATTTCCTTCGACAAACTGTCGTCGGTGTTCCTCTCCAATACCAACCACGCCGAGGACCAGCCCTGTCATTTACGGCTGCAGGACCCCACCGTTCCGATCGGCCGCAACTTGCCGCTCTATGATGAACCAGCGCAGCGTTACTGCCCGGCTGGTGTCTATGAGGTAGTCGAGGAAAGCGACGGCAGCAAGCGCTTCCAGATCAATTCGCAAAATTGCGTGCACTGCAAGACTTGCGACATCAAGGACCCGGCCCAGAATATCCAGTGGGTGTCGCCAGAGGGCGGTGGTGGTCCGAACTATCCGAATATGTAAACTGTGCCGTTGACTGCAAGGTCATCGAAAGAGGAGCTCTTGCCACGCTCTGTGAGGCGGTAGTACGCTCTGCGTGTCCCCGCTTCCGGAGCCAGTCCATGATGCGCACGCTGATCGCCCTGCTTCCAATGCTTGCCATGCTGCAGAGCGCTGTCGCTCAGCAGGTTTCTTCTGATGAATCCCTTGCTGCACAGGAGCTCTTGAAGGAGCGCTGGTTCGAGGTCAGCACCCGCAACTTCCATGTCGTCAGCCAGTTATCCAGAGGGGATTCCGAGCGCATTGCCCGGGATCTGGAACAATGGCGCGAAGCCGCCATTACACTACTGGGCCTGCCGGCTTCTGCCGCACGGGATCCGCTTACTACCCATGTCTATGTGTTCGAAACCGAGCAGGCGCTGCGTGTCTTCACAGACGGCCCGGAGAATGCCTATTACACCTCGTCTCCGCGTGCCGCTTATCTGGCAATGACCGAGTCTGATGCTGCCATGGATCTTGCTCAGCATCACATGGCCCACTATCTGATCAACAACCAGCCGATTGGCATGCCGCGCTGGTACGAAGAGGGCATGGCGCATTATCTCAGTCGTCTCAGCGTGAAGTCGGATGTGGCCGAATTGCGGGCGTTGCCTGCTGAGGATATGGAACTCGCCATCACCTTCAATGACATGCTGGAGCTGGACGCTCTGCTCTACGACGACAGCGCGCTTTCCTCGCCAAGAGTCATTCAGGTCGCCAATTTCAAAGCGGGGCTGTTCCTGCATTTTCTGCTGCATGCTCAGGAAGTGGAAGGTTTCGCCGATCGTCGTGAGCAGCTGCGCAATTATGTGTCCCTCTTGCAACAAGGGCGCACGGAGCGCTTTGCTTTCGATCAGGCCTTCGATGCATCTCCCAGTAGACTCGCCAGCGAGTATCTGCGCTTTCTGCAGGCTGTTCTCCCGGTGGGCGATCCGGAGCGCTCAGTGGCAGCGCTCAGTCCTCTTGAGGAACTCGAAGCAGAAGAAGCCAGTCAAGAGGCTGTCACTCTGGCGTTCGGAGAGCTGGCGCTGCACGCGGGTCGGCTGCAGCAATCGCAATGGTTGTTTGACTCTTTGACGCAGGCGCAGACTGCAGTTGGCAGGGCCTATTCCGGGCTTGCTGATGCAGTCCGCATGCAGGATTTCGACGGCTTGAAGCCTGTCTCGAACACTGAGGCAACGGACCTGCGCTCCCTCTATCTGCGGGCGCTTGCGACGCAGGAGAGTGATCCGCAGTTGCTTCTCGACTATGGGCAATATCTGGACACCGAGCTCGGCGAATGTGAGCGTGGCTATTCGGAGGCGGAACGGCGCGAAATGCAGGATGCCATGCGTAATGCCTTCACAACAGTGCTGAGTCGACAGCCGGATTCTGCGGAGGTCAATCTTTCTTATGCCCGGCTGTTTCTGCTGCCCGGACAGAACTGGCAGGAGGGTGAGGCCTACCAGCGCCAGGCCTTTGCGACGCTGCCCGCCGACACCTATGTCATGGAACAGGCAATAGACTATGCGATCGCGGCGGGTCGCTTCGAAGAGGCCCGCGGATATATCGCGAGGCTGGCCAGGCCGATGCATTTCTGGGGAGTCCCTGAATGGGTGACGGACCTGAACACCAAACTGGATAGCGCCGAGCAAGGTCTGATTTTCGAACCCTGCGCGTCGACACCCTGATTCCCATCAACCATGTGGTTATTTTCTGGAGGTATCGACATGCGCCGTGTGCGGTTGCTCATATCGCTCGTGCTGCTACTGGCGACCGGATTTTCCCGGGCTGACGTGCTCGATGCAGATAGCCCCATTCACCCCTTTCTGCAGAGTGTAAGCACGGCGTTGCATGACGCCGGTTTCGATGTCGCTTATAACCTCAACGTTCCGAAAGTCGCCAATGCCGAGCCGCGGCGTCCCCGCCTGGGAGCGCTGGCAGATCTGCCAGCGCTGCGACTACCCCTGACCCCGGAATTAGTGGAGTGGGAGGCTGCGTTTGCCCGCGGGGAGATTGGCGCGCTCGCCTGGCTGCCAGACAGCGCTGCGCTGTCGGTTTCGGAGGGGGCTCCTGATTTCGCGCAGTTTCATGAAGCGTGGCTCGACACCCCAGCGCAGGAGCGTGTCTTCATCAGCTGGCATGTCGGCGATACTCAGTCAATTAACTCGTTACAGACCGCATTGTTGAAAGGGCTTGCTGTGGGCATTCGACCGCAGCAGGTCGTGCAGGCTGGGCGGTTGTATGCCACGGCGGGGCAGCGTTTGGTTGTCGACACCGGGGCTGCGCGCGATTACGCCGGTCCGGTCACCGAGTTTCAGTTGTTGGGGGAACAGTTGCGGCGTGGCAGTGCTACCGTGCTCAATCCGGAGAGCCGAGACGCGCGCAGACAGGCCTCACGTGAGCCCGAAGTGTTCCTGAAGGAGGGGCTCGGGGATGAGTTTGAAGCGTCGACCATTCCCGAAATAATTGTGCCCGGTGGAATAGCATTCGGCGAGGATGCGGTCTTTCAAAATGAATATGAACAGCTGATTTTCGAGAGTGATCGCCTGTGGTTGCAGGAAGCCGGTGGCCAGCGGTTTGGCCTTCCTGCCGATGATGTGGCGACCTGGAAAGCGACCTTCGATTTCGCCGCGCGCTCGGAGGCCATCGGTTCCGACGCCGTTGTCGACATCGACGAAAGAAGCCGGGTAAGGATTTCATCGGCGCTAGCGGACACCGATGTGGGCGTCGAATTGATCAGGATAGACACTGAGCCATTCAAGTATGTGCAACGTCTCGATGTCCGGAAGAGCGTGATCATCGACACCGAGGTGAACTTTTTTGCACGGGCCGCATATACAGAATTTGCAACGGAGTATGAAGTGCGCTTTCTGCAGGCGGACAGTATGCGAATCGCGCGCACTCAGGCGGCGGTGGTTTATCGTTATGAATCGGCAACTCAAACTGTTGAACATCTGGAGATATGGGGGCCGGACGGCTTTCGGCTGGAAGGACGCACCGATTTCGAAGGTCTCGGCAGCAGTACCGCCAACGCGGCGCGTCATGCTGCCTGGGTGGCGCTATTTCGCGCAACACTGAACGGCTCGCTGGATTTCTCGCGCGGGCGCTATGAATTCATGAAGGTAGATAAGGCGGGGCGGTCAACGCCGTCCCGGTTGTGACAGAATCATGGTGAGGACTGCTGCGGCGCTGCGCTGGTTGATGCTGATGATGTTCAGCATCATCGTCCCGGGTTGCGTCATGATTCCCCTGGATCTGGGTTTTTCCCGGGACAGTGCGCTGGAGTCACAGATTCTGCCGCAGAAAGCCGATGCGTTTCCGGAGCTCGACACGCTGGCACTCGATCAGGAGATTATTGATTTCCTGGACCGAGAGGTCACCAATCGCAGCAGTGGTCCCGAGATTGTGCAGCGTCTCCAGGAATTGCTGTTCGGGCCCGATCATCTCAATCTGCAATACGACGATCTGCGAACTCGCACGGCTATCGAGACTTTTCAGGATCGTCAGGGCAACTGCCTCTCGGTCGTAAGCCTCTACATCTCCATGGCGCGGTACCTGGGAGTGGATGCCGAGTTTCAGACGGTGAAGGTCAGGCCGCGCTGGGATCGACGCGGGGAGTTGCTCGTGCTGAGTCAGCATATCAATGCGATCGGGCGCTTCGCTGGTGGCACCACCTATGTGGTCGATTTCACGCCGGAGATCACGCTGCAGCAACTCACTGCGAACACGGTGAGTGACCAGCATTCGCGAGCGCTATATTTCAATAATCTGGGTGTCGAGAGTCTGATTGCAGGGGACCTTGACAAGGCGCTGGGCTATCTGCGCAACTCACTGTGGGTCGATCCCACGCTGTCCATGGTCTGGAGCAATATCGGAACTGCCTTCAGCAAGAACGAAGACAAAGCGCTCGCCGAGTATTCCTACCGTATGGCCTTCGAT
Organism: uncultured Gammaproteobacteria bacterium; assembly: GCA_903876785.1. Taxonomy (GTDB): domain Bacteria; phylum Pseudomonadota; class Gammaproteobacteria; order Pseudomonadales; family Pseudohongiellaceae; genus UBA5078. Next base: position 1,848 of record CAIRBI010000310.1, on the reverse strand, counting down.
CTGGACAAGACCAATGGCACGGCAATCAACAATCTGACAAAATTTTATTTTCAGCAGGGCGACATCGAGACCTCCGAGCGTTATGCGCAAGCCATGGAGCGTTTCAACAACAAGAACCCCTACTATCACTACAATTTGGGTAATCTGGCGTTTGCCGAACAGAATTTCGAGCAGGCCAGAGATCATTACCGCGATGCGATCCGGCGCAAGAGTGCCGAGCCGGATTTCTATCTGGCATTGAGCACCACCTATCGAAGGCTCGGTGACACTGAGCAGGCCGAGCGATTCTTCGAGGTCGCGAGGCAACTGGTCATCACCGGGGATCAGATCTATCAGCCCAGCCGTGACAAGGTCCGTATCGTCAATGAGCGCAGCATCCTGCGCGACACCAGTTCGGGCTACAGTATCAGGACCGGTCCGCTCTGAGTGTTGCGAGAAGTGCCGCGCACCTCACACGAAATCTATGTTTAGCGCGAAGGGCTCCAGCAGGTGTTCAGCGGCCGCCTGCTGAGCACTTGACGCTACTGCGATAAGGATGACCAGGCCGCGTTGCTTGTCGATGCTGCTGCTGACCGTGGCTTCTATCTGTTGTTCCGCGAGCACTTCCCTGATGGTGGTTTCCGAGATGCGCTGACGCAGCGCCGGTTTGTAGATCTTGCCGACAGCCGTTAGTGGCAATGCCGGAATGACCTCGATGCGGCGCGGTATTGCGGCGCGTTCCTTGATGTGTTCTTCGCAGTACGCGTGCAATTCCTCCACGCTGCAGCTTGTGCCGGGTCGCAATACCACAAAGGCGGCGGGTAGTTCGCCTGCATAGGCATCGGGTTGTCCGACGGCGACCGCACTGGCGACACAACGATGAGCCTGCAGAGCCTCTTCGATGATGGCTGGGTCGATGTTGTGTCCGCCGCGGATGATCAGGTCCTTCGCGCGTCCCGACAGGAACAGGTAGCCATCACCATCCATATAGCCGAGGTCGCCGGTGTTGAACCAGCCGTCTTCAATCCAGGCACCGTTGTTGTCACGCGGGTCCTTGTAGCCATGGAACACTTGTGGTCCTTTTACCAGAATGACACCGCTTTCTCCCAGTTCGCACTCCTTCGTGACCTGGCCAAGATCGAGTTGGACAACCCGGATCTGCGAATAGGGCAGGCGCATGCCCACGCTGCCTGGTGGTTGCCACGAAGGCGCTCTGGAGATTAGTGCGGTGGTTTCCGTCATTCCATAACCATTCGCAACGGCCACGTTGAATTGTTTCTCAAAGCTGTGTTCGAACGCTGGCGAGAGTGGTGCTGCCCCCGAGTTGATGCTGGTCAGCGAGCTGATGTCTTCGTCGCCCACGGGAATCTGCGCCAGGGCCATCAGCACCGTGGGCACTGTCGAGAAGCCGCGCACTCTGAAGCGGGCGATGTGGTGCCAGAAGTTCTTCATGCCTTCCGGGCTGCGGAATCCTGCGGGTGTCAGGAGCACGACGCGATAACCGATGCTGAACGCTGCAATGCCCTGAATGATGACGCCGTAGATGTGGAACAGGGGCAGGCCGCAGAGAATGGTGTGGCGGGGCAGGTGGGCAGTATAGACGCGCATCAGCTGCCCGAGGAATGCCATGTTGCCGTGGGTCAGCTGGGCGATCTTGGGGCGGGCGGTGGTGCCGCCGGTGTGAAAACAGGCGGCGATCTGCTCGGACGAAAACTGTCGTTGACTGAGCAGGCGGTCTGCGGGTTGTTCTGCGATGGCGCTGTTGTAGTCGAGTATTTGCAGCCCGGCGATCTGCAGATCGTCAGGCAGTGCTTTGGTGAAACCAGGTTGCTGCACGACGAGTAATGTATGCACCGAGCTAGCCTGCGG
>CAIRBI010000309.1 GCA_903876785.1 uncultured Gammaproteobacteria bacterium | reverse complement strand
CCGGCGACACGCCGCTGTCTCAGCAAGGCTGGCTGGAGGATCGGCGATCTGGATCTGATCGAGGCCAACGAAGCCTTTGCCGCGCAGGCACTGGCCGTGGCGCAGGAACTGCAGTGGGATGCCAGCCGGGTGAACGTCAATGGTGGCGCAATTGCGCTAGGCCATCCAATCGGCGCATCCGGTTGCCGGGTCCTTGTAACGCTGCTCCATGAAATGGTGAGGCGTGATGTGCGAAAGGGACTGGCGACCCTGTGCATCGGTGGTGGTCAGGGAGTGGCGATCGCGGTGGAGCGCTGATACATCGTGACGATGTCGCGGGAAGGCAGCATTACACTTTCCAGAGGCATAAAGCCCATCGTTTTGCAGAGGGCGTGTCCGGCGGGATTGGCAGGCCTGTCGTGCACGTGGCAGACGAGATTGTCGATGCCATGCTCGCGGCACCACTGCAACACCTCCGTCAGCATGGCAGTCGCCATGCCTCGGCGCCTGGCGTCGGTCGTTATCACAACGCGGTCGACATACAGGAAGTTGTCAAATCGCATCTGAAACCAGACATAGCCGAAATTCTCGACAACCCTGCTTGAATCAATGCCAAGCAGAAATCCCGACAACTTCCCACCTGGTTTACCCTGCCAGCGCTCGATGAGACAATCACTCTGCTCCACCAGTTCAGCAAACTGATTCTCGGAAACACTCAACGCTGCAGCGCCCGCTGCTTCGTTGAGTTTCCAGAGATTTCTGGCAAGAGAGTGATTGCTCATTCGTCACTTTTCATTCGTAAATGTTCAACCCGGCTTCATCATTGCCGCCCGAATCATCATCACTCCTTGCTGTCCAGCTTTGGCTCTGCCATCCACTCGTGGCCCTTGAGCATGGCGTGCCAATAAATCGGCGGCAGCATGTCTTTCTTCAAAATCCACGCGAGACGAGTTGGCTCGGTGCCCTTGATCAGCCATTCGGGGAAACTGGGCAGGAGCTTGCCACCAAAACCAAATTCGGCGAGCACGATCTTGCCATTTTCAACCGTCAGCGGACAGGATCCATAACCATCGTAGCGAGCCGTACTGCGGGTAACGCCCATATCAGCCAGCAGATTGTGTGCAACCACCGGTGCCTGCTTGCGCGCGGCGGCCATGGTCTTGGCATTAGGCGCATTCATGACGTCGCCCAGTGACCAGATGTTGCTGTATTTCTTGTGGCGCAGCGTTTCCTGATCCACGTCTACCCATCCCGCTGCATCTACCAATGTGCTGCCGCGAATGACATCGGGAGTCTGCTGCGGAGGACACACGTGGATCATGTCGAACTGAGTTTCAACGACGCTCTTCTGTCCATCCGCATCGGTACGTTCGAACCAGGCAGTTCTTGCTTCACCATCCACTTTGGTCAAACGATGATTGAAGTTGAGCTGGGCGTGATAGCGCTCGATATACTTCATCAGTGCCGGCACATAATCCTTCACGCCAAACAGAACGGCACCAGCATTATAGAACTGTACGTCTATATTGCTCAGCACGCCCTGTCGCAGCCAGTGATCAGAGGAGAGGTAGAGCGCCTTCTGTGGCGCGCCCGCACACTTGATCGGCATGGGAGGCTGAGTAAACACCGCGCGCCCTGATTTCAGCCCCTGCACGAGCTTCCAGGTATACGGCGCGAGATCGTAGCGATAGTTGGACGTGACTCCATTGTGCCCCAGAGACTCGGTGAGCCCCTCGACTCCAGCCCAGTTCAGTTTGATACCGCAGGCAATAACCATGCGGTCATAAGTGACGACCGAGCCATCGTCCAGAGTCACGCGATTCTGTTCGGGGGAGAACTCCTGCGCAGCTGCCTGAATCCATGTCACTCCACGCGGAATCAAGGGCGCCATGTCACGTTCGGTGTCGGTATTCTGAAAGACGCCAGCGCCGACCATTGTCCAGCCGGGTTGATAGTAATGCTTCTGCGCCTTGTCGATGAGGGCTACCTGCAGATCCGGCTTGCGCTTGAGCAGACTGGAGGCGGTGCTGATACCGCCAGCCCCTGCTCCGACTATCACGACACTGAAGTGGCGCGCTGAAGAAGTGGAAGCCCGCGGCGCTGACGCCGCCGCCTCCACACGTCGCACACAATCACTCAGATCGTAGCCGGCTGCGCTGCCCACACTCAGGATGTCCGCTCCGGACATGCCCTTGCCACCCTGCACCAGCGCCCAGAGATTGATCGATCGGCTACCAGAACGGCAGTAGGCAACAATTGGCTGCGGCAGTTCGGCTAACGCATCAGCGAAGGCCTGCACATCGGCGGGATCAAACTGCCCGGAGACGATTGGCACGTTACGAATACTCATGCCCTGCTGCTGCGCTGCAGAGGCAATTTCCGCATAGGAGGGTTGCCCGGCAACTTCGCCATCGGGCCGGTTGCAAATAAGGCTCTTGACACCTTGTGCCGCCAGATCGGCAACATCGTTGACGTTCAATTGTTCGGCGACTGCGAAACCTTCGTTTACCTTTTTAATATTCATATGCTCTCCATTTCCTGCAGAAGTATGTCGTCATATTACAGCACGTTTACCGGCAATTTCAGAAAAACCTGTCCGTCAGAATTGACTGGCGGCAGGTGCCCTGCACGCATGTTCACCTGCAGGGACGGCAGGATCAGTCTCGGCATGTCGAGCGTCCTGTCGCGGGCCTCACGCATGCTCACGAACTGGTCCTCCGAAATGTGATCGTTGACGTGCACGTTGTGATCACGCTCCTCTCTTATCGTGGTCTCCCATGCCTCTGCACGTCCATCCGGGTAATCGTGACACATGAACAAGCGTGTCGCATCCGGCAGTGACAGGACTTTGCGCACTGATCGGTACAGAGTGCGGGCATCTCCTCCCGGGAAGTCTGCTCTGGCAGAACCGCTGTCCGGCATGAACAACGTATCGCCGACGAAGGCTGCATTCCCGATCACGTGTGTCATGCAGGCAGGCGTATGACCGGGGGTGTGCAATGCATACGCCGTCATGGTGCCGATCTGGTAGCTGTCGCCATCCGCGAAGAGTCGGTCAAACTGCGAGCCGTCACGCTGAAACTCCGCGCCTTCGTTGAAGATTTTGCCAAAGGTTTCCTGGACGACAGTAATGCGATCACCGATGCCCAGTTTGCCCCCAAGATGCTGCTGAATGTAGGGAGCCGCAGAGAGGTGGTCGGCGTGTACATGGGTCTCGATGATCCATTCCAGTTTCCAGCCCTTCTCGCGAATTAACGCGATGATTGCATCGGCGCCGGAGTAACTGGTGCGCACAGCGGCATAATCGATGTCCATGACCGAATCGATCACGGCGCAGGCATCGGAGTCGGGATCCTTCACCACATAGCTGAAGGTATTGGTTGGCGCATCGAAGAAGTGGTAAACCAGTGGCTGCACTTGCAGGTCTGGCACGAAAGGTAAGGTGATCATATTGGCATTCCTCTCCTGTAAAGTTTGATATCTGCCAGTAAAGGAGCAATTCATGGGCCAAGCTCGCATAAATTTGCATGATCTACTTAACTCATTGACAGACAATACTTTTATTACGTGGTGCTGCAGCGGTATTGACAGCGGCGAGCAGGTCGGCCAATACTTTGGACAATTACGACACTTCTCTTTGTCAATATTGGCACAATCATGCAGATCATCAGTTCCGACAGGAATTTCCACACCAGCGCAGGCCTGCTCGATGGTTTCGACTACCCTGCCATTCTCGTCAGCAGCAACTATGAAATTCTGGCAGCCAACGACCTCTATACGCGCACTTTTGGCCACATCGACACCACCACCCAACCCTTCTGTTATCAGGTATCTCACCAGTACAGCAAGCCCTGCGACGAAGCGGGCGAGTCTTGTCCGCTGGCTTCATGCAGAAAATCCGGTCATCGCGAAAAAGTGCTGCACATCCACAACACACCGCGCGGCCGCGAGCACGTCGACGTTGAAATGCTGCCTATCTTCGGCGAGGACGGAGAGCTTCAGTATTTTGTCGAACTACTTAAGCCTGTCGCCCATGCCAGCGCACAAGCCAGCAGCGAACTTATGGTCGGCACCAGCGCGCGCTTCAACACGCTGATCGAGATGATCAACCGCGTCGCTCCCAGCAATGCCTCGGTGCTGCTGCTAGGCGAGTCAGGTACTGGTAAAGAACTGGCAGCCAGAGCAATCCATCGCGCAAGCCTGCGCAAAGACATGCCCTTCGTGACAGTCGAATGCGCGGGGTTGACGGAGACGCTCTTCGAGAGCGAACTCTTCGGGCACACTAAGGGCGCATTTACCGGAGCGACCTTCAACAAGCAAGGGCTGGTGGATGCCGCCAACGGAGGCACTCTTTTCCTCGACGAGATCGGAGACATTCCGCTGTCGCAACAGGTCAAACTACTGCGCCTGATAGAGACCGGCACTTACCGCCCGGTCGGCAGCATCGAGGCACTGAGAGCAGATTTCCGTCTGATCTGCGCTACCCATAAAAACCTCAAAGAGATGGTGCAGAAGGGATTGTTCAGGGAAGACCTCTACTACCGTATCAATGTATTCCCCGTCCATCTGCCCGCCCTGCGTGAACGGGTCGAGGATATCCCTCTCCTTGCTCAGTCACTCCTTGCCAAGATCGCGCCACAGCAACCATGCACCCTGACGGCGGACGCGCAGCTGCTGCTGCAGCGAATCCCCTTCAATGGCAACATTCGCGAGTTGCGCAACATCCTCGAACGGGCCGTCCTGCTGAGCGCCACGACGGTGATTGCTGCCGACCTGCTGCGGAGTTGCCTGGACGGTGAACAGCCAGAAGCCAGGACACTGGCGGATCTGCGGTCTGTTGAGCGCGGGTACATCAAACGGCTGCTCACGGAGTTCGCGGAGGACAAGCAGGCTGTTGCCGATCATCTGGGCATCTCCCTGCGCACGCTTTACCGGAAATTACGCTAATCTCGCAGCAGCTTACGAATGAAAAGGCGGGCAATTCCGCTCTATTAAGGCATGGTTTGTAGCCATTAGAGCGGTCTATAATCCAGTCACCCGCCAGATCCCATACCAATAAGAACAGGAGCACGACATGTTTACGCCACAGAAGGCCCGCTGGGCACTTGCCAGTTTGTTGTTGATCGGCGGAGGCCTGCAAGCCCAGCTGACGATCAATCCTACCAATGAACACCCGAACCCCTACGACGCCGATGCTGATTTCTTCGATCTTCCCGGCGACCGTGAATGGGGCTCAACCAGCGCCGTGGATATTGACCCGGACGGCGAATCCATCTGGGTAGCCGAGCGCTGCAGCGCCAACAGTTGTGCGGGTTCCGACGTTGATCCAATCGTCAAATATGACAAGGAGGGCAACATCGTCACCAGCTTCGGGGGCGGCATGTTCATATTCCCGCACGGGATTCACGTGGACGCCGAAGGTAACGTCTGGGTCACCGACGGTCGCGCTGCCAACGCCAATGAGCTGGCTGCCAACCCCAGCGCGGCGGGCAAAGGCCATGTTGTTTACAAATTCAGTCCGACTGGCGAAGTGCTGATGACCTTTGGCCAGCCTGGTGTCGCCGGCGATGGTACCGGTGGTGATCTGCTCAACGAACCGAACGACGTGATCACTGCGCCCAATGGTGATATCTACATCGCCGAAGGCCATAGCGGCCAAGGCGCCACCGCAGATTGGGACACAGTAGCACGCATCGCCAAATACGACAAAACAGGCCGCTTCCTTGAGTCATGGGGCAGCATCGGTACGGCGCCCGGTGAATTCCGTACGCCTCATAGCCTGGCCTTCGACTCCCGCGGCCGCCTGTTTGTTGCCGACCGCGGCAATGTGCGCATTCAGATTTTCGAACAGGATGGCACGTTCATTACCGAGTGGAAGCAGTTCGGGCGTCTGAGCGGTATCTTCATTGACAAGAATGACATCCTATACGCCGCCGACTCCGAGTCCAGCGCCGTCTCCAATCCGGGCTGGCGCCGGGGGATACGCACAGGCAGCGCCATCACCGGGCACGTGATCTCCTTCATTCCCGATCCGGAACAGAACCCCGGCGGCACCAGCGCTGCCGAGGGCGTTGCCGCCGATGCAGCGGGCAACATCTACGGGGCAGAAGTAGGCCCACGTCAGCTGGTCCGCTACACCCGCAAACCGCAGTAATATTGGAGCGTTGGTGCTCTTGCAGAACGACACAGCCTGGTTGCAGACAAGCCTGCTTCCGGGCTTGTCTGCAAATAAAGTTTGACTTGGCGCAATTACCCCGTATACTCGCGACCAGCCTGAATAGCGGCTATATTTATGTACTGCAAATCGATGCCCCGCCGTTAAGTCCTCGTTCTGTATCTCATATTTTATATTCGAATTCTTATGCTACCGATTCTTTCAGTCTTTGACGCCTTTGCGTTATTGAACCGATGGATCAAAAAATCTTTTTATTATTTTAGAAATACAGGACTACAAAATGTCAAACACAGTGACTGGCCAGGTTAAATTTTTCAACGAATCAAAAGGCTTCGGCTTCATTTCTCAGGCCAATGGCCCGGACGTATTCGTTCACTACAGCGCCATTCAGGACAGCGGTTTCAAAACTCTGGCAGAAGGTCAGCAGGTGAAATTCACCGTGACTCAAGGTCAGAAAGGCCCACAGGCCGAGAACGTCGTAGCCTGCTGATTGCGTCGCACCGTCCTCAGTGACGGACTCGATTTGCAAAAGCTGCTAACGCAATAAAAAGGCGGTGTCATTAACGGATGACACCGCTTTTTTATTTGGGCGCAAAAAACCGGTTGTCATCCGCGAGCCAGGCGCAACCCCAGAATACCGATCAGGATGAACATCAGAGAGAGCCGCTTTTGCGTGCTGACACTTTCCCCTGGTATCGCCATCCCCACTACTGTCGTTCCAGCAATCCCGATGCCAGCCCAAACCGCATAGGCGGTGCTGACAGACAATGCGCGCATCGCCAAAGCCATCAACAAATGAATCAAAAAAAAGGGCACGTACCATACGGTACGTGCCCTTTTCTTACTCTTCGTCTGAACGAATCAGGGAGTGACGTTGACCGTTACCCACTGATCGTGGAACAAACCACCATCATCTGCTCTGGCCCACAGAACATAAGTTCCGGGCTCATCGAAGGTGACAGAGGTGTTGTACATCCCATCTGCCGGAACTGGCGGCGGAACCCACAGAGCACCCCACGGAGAGTTGGCATCGGTACGGGTATCTTCCCAAGGCTTGATCTGGGGAGGATCGAACGTCACATTGCCAGCACCACGATACACGTTCCACGACAGGAACAAACCGTTCACCTTGCCCACGGTAATTCTTGTGGGCGGACGCATCATACGGCGCATCTCACTCTCCGGGGTACGCGGACCGCGGGAAGCGGACGGCTTGGGAAGACCATCGTCGTCCACCTTGGCTGTCAGGACGAGCGGCTCACCAACTCGGACGGTACGCACGATCTCGTCTCCGACACGATCACCCTGCACTGTCACCAGAGGAGGAACGTTGGAACGGGACTCCGGGCTGCTGGTACCGGCTCCGAGGGAGCCGGTTTCAGATGCAATGACTACGTTATCGATCACGTAATCGCGCGCCAGAGAGCCGTACGCCACTTTGGTCACACCATTCGCTGTCACCGTCCAGGCCAGTTCCTTATCACCAAAGTCCGCAGGAACCGGCACCTCGAAGGTGAAACGGTTTCGTCGCGGCAGGAAGTGAGTCGGTTGACCCCGATCTTCTGCTCCCGGTGAGAAGAAATTGCTTTCTCCTACCAGGATATCCAACTCCTCTTCCCAGTTTTCGTTTTGATAACCGAAAATCAGGACGTAACTGCCATCTTCCTGCTGACGCCAGCCTTCATACGCAGGCTCGATATACTGACCCTTGCGGTAAGTCTGAGCATTCGCAGTTCCTGCAAGCAGAGCTAAAACCACGAAGAACGCGGCGGCAACGACTGCATTACGCTGCCTTGCAAATCTAAACAGGCCCATCAAATCAATCCCCTTGTGACGTTGCTACTTCGGCTGTAGCTGCTGCTGGAGGTAATGGCGCTACGAGCGGAGCCAGACACAGCGGACAACCGATCTGGTGGTCATTCGGGCCAAGGTTCAGCGTTTCACGACGATCCGCCATCTCTTGCAGGAACTGCTCTTCGCTCAGGGCGACACGCATACCAAGATCGATGAACATGTTGGTTACAGAGCGGTTGCCGGAACCTTGCCAGTTTCTGGGATCAGGCATGTTCGGATTGCTCTTGGTGTTGTTCATGTGAGCAACGATGTGCAGTACTGTGCCTTTCGGCAGCAGAGGAGCGGTGTGGTCGGCGTAAGTGTAGCCACGCACCCAATTGTGGTCATAGCCCACGCAGGTCAGTGTCTCCACGGTGTAACCCCAGATCGCTTCCAGACACATTCCCTCGCCTGCGGCGTGCAGGTGCGGTTCGAATGTCACAATCTTGGTGTGCTGCTCCAGTACGGCATAAGCGTGCATTTCCTGGCCGTCTTGATTGCCGGTAATGCTGATGTCCACTCCGTTACCCAGACCTATCAGGGCAGGCTTGTACTTTGGCTCATAGCCAACGGGGTGGAAGCGGAAACCGATAAGCAGATGGCCAGTGGTGTCCACGCCAGTGGAGTGCAGGTGAACGGAATCAGATACCACATAGGAACCAACCTTCAGGAGGCGCCCACTGTCTGGATCGAAGATGTCCGGGTTACGGGCGATTTCGTGTACTGGCCAATTGACAGCCTGTTCACCTTCAACGGCGACGAGGTTCGCATCAAGCACCTGAGTGCTCCAGATCATGTGGTGAAATATGTTGCGACCGCCGACGGTGCTGGTCGCGCCGCTGGTGTCGACATCGTTCACTTCAATGATTTCCACGGAGGAAACGTAACGGTCTTCAGTGAGTGGAATCAGGGCACGTGGGATATCACCCCACCAGTCAGGCGCACCAGCCAGCACGGTGGTGTCGGCAGTCTGCACAATCAGATCAGGTTCGCCGGCAGTCCAGGTGGCACCAGCTGTCGGGAATTCACGGGCAGGAGGCGCATCGGCTTCGTCACCCTTCGGTGAACCAGATCGGGCCCAGGCTGATATCGCCGCGACTTCTTCATCGCTCAATGAAGGGTCATCCTTGTAATCCTTGATACCTATATCTTTCTCAAGGTAGTACGGGGGCATGGCACCTGCTCGATCACGCAGGCCAGTCTTGTACTCGATCAGACCAGCAAACGGTGCCGTTTCCTCATAAGTCACCAGTGACATCGGAGCAACGCCACCTTCGCGGTGACAATTCTGGCAGCTGCGCTGCAGAATCGGCTCGATATCCTTGTGAAACGTTACACTGCCTGGCTCGACGGCACTCTGGGCACCGGCGGCAGCAGGCAGCAGAAACGCTGCTACAGAAACGCACTTCGCAAGTGCAGACATACTCTTCATATTCACGCCTAACCGGGTCTTAAGCCGTACCAGTTCATTTGCAACTCGCACAGGGCACCTCCTTCGTCTGGTGGTAAAACATTATTGTAATTTCTTGACAGCTCGTTTAAGCCGATGGACACGCTGCATTTGAGCACAGCGACTGCAACCCGTCTTCCGTAAAGCGAAATTCCTGTCACTGATTTCTGAAAAAGCCGACTTCATTTCACGTCAGTCCAAGCCAAAATGGACGGACTTGCTGATCCTGCTGGCTGACTGACGTTTTGTTCTCAACAGCGCAACATAAGCACACATGTTGTGCATGCGCGCACAGGGATGGAATGAGGCAGAGTCTACGAGTCAGACGAGCCAAATACAATCCATAGCAGATAGCCGCAAACTCAGCTGTCAACCAATTCCGCGCTGCGGCGTTATTACAGGTGTGACACCGAAGTCGGTGACCCCATGCGGTGAGGCCCGTTACCGCACCCTACAATCAACGTCGAAAGAGGAAGTCTCATGTTTATCAGGAAGCTGCTCGTTATCTCCACACTGCTGGCAACCAGCACTGTCGCTCTACAGGGATATGCCCAGAATGGTAACCGCCCGGTCCGGGATGGGGCCGGCCCCGGCCGTGGTGAGCGCATGGTTGAACGCCCCGCCCCGCAACGTCACGCGCCTGGCCGCCTGATCCACAATATGGACAGCAACGCGGACCGCCTCATCAGCCAGGAGGAGTTCACTACGCAACAGACCAATAACTACGAAAGGCAATTCGACAGTCGCGATATCAATCAGGATGGACTGCTTAGCGCCACAGAATTCGGGCCCCGTCATCCGGCCATGGATCCCGACATCGATATCGCTGCGTTCCGTGCCTGTATAGCCGAGAACGGCGGCAATCCTGACGTGGAAGAGGATCGCTTTGCTGCCTCCGATACCAACGCCGATGGCTCCGTCAGCAAAGAAGAGTTTTTCCTGCATCTGGAGCAGCGTGCCTATGACCAGTTTGGTCGCATCGACAGCAATGACGATGGGCAACTGGCCGCAGAAGAGCTTGCCGGCAACATGAAGGATCGCAACCTGCAGCGCAGAGCCTCCCACCTGTGTCTGCGAGAAGCGGGTGATCCTTTCCTCTGATTCCGCTGAGGTTATTCAATGCCCTTCAGGCCGGACTTGTCCGGCCTTTTTTTATGAGCACCGTTATCAGCGCGGCGGCTTGAACCGTTCGGGCGCAGGACGTTCGATTCTCGGTGCCTCTATCCGCGGAGGGGCGACGCGCGGGGTATCAACGCGAGGTCTTTCGATTGCGGGCCTGTCAAATCCCGGTCTTTCAATTCCCGGTCTTTCAATTGCAGGTCTTTCGACTACCGGCCTTTCGATTACAGGTCTTTCAACTACCGGTCTTTCGATCCGCGGTGGCACGGGCGGGACTACCTGCGCAGCGGGGCGATTCTGCAGGATTTCGGGGCGTGGCACCGGCGGCTCCAGCCTCTGCTGACGCTGAGCTTCAAAACGCTCTCTCAATACCTCGCGCTGAGCAGGAGGCAAGGAGCGGAACTGTCTCTGGATGTCCCGCAGACGCTGTTGCTGCCCCTGCGGAACGTCGTTGAACTGACGAAAACGCTGATTGATGACCTCACGCTGGTCCTGTGGCAGCTGCTCAAACCGGCGCTGCTGTTGCTGCGCCTGCTGCCGCTCTTGTGGCGCCATCTGCTGCCAGCGGGCAGCACCGCGACGCAGACGCTCCTGTCGCTCGGGGGGAAAGTTTTCCCATTGATCCTGCACCTGATTGAGCAGGCTGCGCTCCTCCGGAGTTAGCGCCGTCCAAGGGATGCTCTCCTGTGCAAAAGTCAACGAAGCACACAGCAAGGACAGCACACCCAGCGCCAGCCTGCCTGTACGTCGGCTCGTCACTACCCTGTCCTGCCATCTAGTTGCTGTCATCGGATCCACCATCGCTCTGGCTCGCACCACTTGCATCTTCACCTGCATTGTCATTATTCGATTCCACCGACAACTTCTCTGTAGCCATCACGGCTTCCAGAAGATTCACCAGTTCGGGGTCTTCGAGTGCTTGCGGATCCATCCATTCCCCATCGTCTGTCTCCCACTGGCCAAGAAATTCAAGCAGTTCCAATGGCGGCTGGGCCTCTGCCTGCGCATCAGTGCCCTGCTGATCGGCCGCATCGGCGCTGGACACCGTCAGCATAAGTACCAGCGGCCAGGCCGCTTTACGTCTACAGGCCATTGTCTGCCAGCCACTGGTAAAACTCGAGATTCTCATACAATTCAAGGTCATCAGCAGACGCCAGCACCAGACCTTCCTCATTCATGGCCGCGGGCATGACCTCGTCTGGATCGCGCACTGTGAGCAGGGTAAACGTCGTCACCAGGACACACACAGAAGCAAACGCCCCGGCGGGAATCCCCAACCTCGGATTCAGCAAGCGGGACAGCACGCCCCACCCCGTGACTTGCAACTTCTGCTGCAACTGCCGGGCGGCCAGCTGCAGGGCCTGAGCCCGGATGTCGTCAAGCCGCGCGCTCACAAACGGAGGCAGACCTTCTGCAGCCTCCTCGCTGGAAAGAACCATTCCAGCACTCCGGATAAACGCGTCATGGCCGGCCACTCGTGCGAGTGCCGTGCTGCGCATGCTGTCGAGCCGCGCCTCAATGCGCGGAGGCAGCTCCTCGATACTGCTGTCGAGCGCAGCCGCCACGCGCGCGGTAAAGTGCTCGTCATCCGGCTTGCCCATCAATTTGCCACGCGCCTTTTGCTCCATCACCAATGCTCGCCCAGTTGCTCTCTCAGCGTGTGTATTGCCCGCGAATAGTGAGTCTTGACGCTGCCTTCCGCACAAGACATCGCCAGCGCGGTTTCCCGCACATCCAGCCCCTCCCAGACCCGTAACAGGAAAACCTGCTGTTGACGCAGGGGCAGGGCCTGCAGAGCGCTCTGCAGTTTAGTCATACTGCGCCCCAGCTGCACATGCTGCTCAGGAGACCGCTGCCCTTCGTCGACTACGTTATTGAGGGGATCCTCACCATCGTCGTCGCCAAGACCCAGCCAGCCACGGAAACGGTTGCGCACCGAACTGCGTCGGTGCCAGTCGTTGATGCGGCTTTGCAGAATGCTGTAGAACAGCGGCCCCCATTCCTCAGCACTGCGGGTGGCGTACTTTTCCACCAGCTTGAACATGGCGTCCTGCACCAAGTCGAGCGCATCTTCCGAGTTGTTGGTCGCGATCTGCGCTATCCGGTACGCCCTGCCCTGCACATCGGCCAGGAACTTGTCCAGGTTTTGCAAGGTATCCAGTTGGGTATGCTCCAGGATGGCTTATATTTACACGGATTTACTGAGTGTCGAGTCTTGCGGTCGACCCTGCCCTTTCAGCTATAACGCACGACTCCAGGATCGGTTTACAGCCGTCGGAGCGCGCGCCCTATCAAGACTGATAATTATTACATCACTTGTTATAATTATTGTTTTACGATAATTTATTTCTACCGCAGATTATCAGGAGATATCCCATGCTTCCTACACTATCACCAGAGCTCAAACAGGCACAACAGCTTGCAGGCACCGCTCAGGTGTTTGCCATCATCGCCTTGGTCATCATCGTGACAACGATCGCATTCGATGGAGGGGTGCCAATTGGCGTCGCTCTTTTCGATGACTCTCTGGACTGGCGTGAGAAAACCAACCGCATCGGGCTGCTCCTGGTTGCGCTTTTGCCAGCAATATTGTTTTACGAGTCAGTCAATCGCCTGCGGCTCGCCCTGCAACACTATGACAAGGGAGAGTTCTTCAGCGCGGCAGCCTCGACGCGGGTGGCTCAGGCGGGAGACTATGCAATTGAGGCGATGGTCGCCATTATTCTGGTCGTCCCCAACCTGACGATATGGATTACCCACGGCGGGGGCGGATTCGACATGGAACTGGAGTCCGCTACCATCGGGATGCTGGCATTCGCCTGCTTTGTGGCAGCCGTGGGCCGCATCCTTACCGCCGCCACTCAGCTCAAAGCTGAGAATGACGCATTCGTATGAAGGTCATCATTGTCCGCCTGGATGTCATGCTAGCTCTGCGAAAAATGCGCGCTAAGGATCTGGCAGAGCAGATCGGCATCACCGAAGCCAATCTGTCGCTGTTGCGTACCGGCAAAGTCAAGGGAGTGCGCTTTGACACGCTGGCAAAGCTCTGCGAATCGCTGGACTGTACGCCGGGAGATTTGCTGGATATTGGGGACGCAGAAGAGGCTTGAAGAAAGCCATTTCGCGGGTTATTTTCCCACAAAACTTTCAACGTCACGGAATACCACGGCAATCAACGGACTCTGAAACCACCATGAAACATACATCCAAGGCCATTTTTGCAACATTCCTCTTCCTCATGTTCGGCGGCAATGTGCTGGCGGCAGACAGAGTAACCTTGTCCGGCACACTCTCCCAGGCGGCATGCCCGGCGGCCTGCGGTGTCTGCTGTGGCAACTACCTTCTGCAGGACACCAGTGGGCAGATCAGCCTCAGCGTGGGCAACAGCTTCGTCGACCTGACCGGCATTACGGACGGCAAAGTGGTCAAGCGCTTCAGCGGATCCTTCTATCCGGCACCAGGACAGTGCGGCATTGGCCAATGCAACCTGTTCGTGATCGAGGAAATCGACAAGCAGACGGTTGCGGAGACCGTCTACGACCCGAAGAAAGACACCTTGGCTATTCCCTCGGCGACGATCAGCGGTACCAGCGATCATTTCGCCGTGACCCTCAAGCCGCCCTTCAACATCGACAGCATCACCGCCATAGGCAAGGGAAAGTTTGCAGCGCAGGGGCGGAGCTGCGCAAGCATCGCCGACCAATGTGCCACAGGGCTCACTTGTGTCAGTTATTTCGGGATCGCGGGAGGCTCGGGGCCAGAGTTCAAAACCTGCGAGATACCTTGCGCTCAGCCGGGAGCGGTGTGCCCGAGCGGTCAGGCCTGTGTTACGGTTGCAGATGGTCCGGGGCAGGTATGTCAGGTAATCGCCAAGTAGGAAACTGCAGGGCGCTTAGCCCTATGGCGAGGATTCCCGAGTGATTTTTTCCAGCACCAGGCGCAACTGCTCGCGACTCTCCGCAGTCAGCAGCTCTGGTTGATACTGCAACTGGAAACCATCCTGACTGAGAGTCTGCACTCCCTCAGCCGCTTCCTCCATCAAAACCTTGTACAGCTGCACTGGCTGCGATATGCCCTTGGGAGTGACCTTGTTGACAGGCAGACTGGCGAACTTTTCGCGCACCAGCAGATAGGTATCCTCGGAAATGTAGACGGTGCCTGGCTCAGCCGTGTTCTCAATGCGACTGGCAAGATTGACCGCCGACCCCACGATTGTGTAGTCCATCCGGCTCTCCGTGCCAAAATTGCCCACCGTACAATAGCCCGTGTGGATCCCGACGCGAATCACGAATGGTTTGGTGTAGCCAGCGGCGCGCCACTCCCGTTGCAATTCACGGACCCGCCGCTGCATGGACAGAGACATCTCCACACACATCAGTGCATCTTCCTCCACTCCTCGCGAATGCGGATCGCCGAAGAAAATCATGATGGCATCGCCGATGTACTTGTCCACGGTCGCGCCATAGCGCAAGGCGATGTCTGTCATCTCGCGAAGATATTGATTCAGCAGCGCCGTCAGGTCCTCCGACTCCATCTGATCCGTAGTCCCGGTGAAATTGACGATGTCCGAAAAGAAGATCGTGAGCTTCTTCCTGGACGACCCCAGCTTCACGTCTTTCTCCCCGGAGAATATCGATTCGTAAATCTGCGGGGACAGATACTTGGACAATTTGTTGGACAGCGTCTGCAGCGTCTCCGCGCGATTCTTCTCCTGCGCCAGCTTGAGACGATTCTCACCTTCCTCCTTCAATCGGGCGATCAAATCCTGCATACCCTGAATCATGGCATTGAAGGCGGAGGCCAGGTTGCCGATCTCGTCTGACCGGTCCACCCTGACGCGCTGACTGTAGTCATGGGTCTTGTAGATCGAGCGCGCTGTCGAGGAGAGCAACAGTATCGGACGCAGGATGTAACTGGCGGCTAGAAAGGCGATCGCGCTGATGATGAGCGTGCCAATCGCCAGAGCAATCAGAAAACTTCTCGTGAAGCTGTCCAGCACCGCAAAGGCAAAGTCCCGATTCTGTTCAAAGATGATCCCGATCTCGGGGCGTAAACCGATGACTCCACTAACGCTCAATGTATCTGCAATCTGCATCTGCGCCGGATAGCGCTCCCCGCTCACCAGCAGCGCATACCTGAAGTTACCGTCATTGGCGAAATAGCGGGTCAGGTTCGACATCTCATAGCGCACCCGCAACGCGCCGATGTTGTCATTATTGAAGGTCGAGAACAGCGGCACCTGCATGAATGACTCGCCATTGAACGGGGAGCCAATCGAGTCCAGAGCCGTGGAGGCCACCACCAGGCCGCTGCCGTCCACCACATCGAAATCTCCGTCCAGCGCCAGGTCATCCTTTTTCAGCAGCAGCAGATTCACTATGCGCCGGTCGAGATCGCCGGTCAGCACATCGTTCATGATGTCCAGCGACGCAATGAACTCAATATCGTTCTGAAGGGCCTGCAGACTCTGGTCGAGGCGATCAATGGTGATTCCAAGTTGATGCCCCATGTCCTCCATGAGGCGATTCTCGACATCGTTCCGGTAAGCATTGCCCAGAAAGGCCATGGTGACCACGTAAGGAACGAGACTCAGCAGTATCAGCAGCAGGATGGTCTTGGCTTTAAAACTCATGGAGAACCTTCAAGCCGTCGTCCACCATTGAGATAGGCAGATAGCCGATGGCACCATCCACCCGTTCAATAAACGTCTTGATTGATTGCAGCGAAGCTTGCGTGGCAGGTGGTTTGATACCTTGAAAATGACTGGTAACCCAGTACTGGTTGATCTGACCCCGATCCATTTGCAGCACCAGACTCTCAAACTGCGTACGGACAGCCTCTTCTCCCAGCAGATTGATCGGAACCAGCGGGATACCCCCCTCGAAGCTGCGACGACGCAGGAAGATATCCCGCAGCCGCTCCGAATCCAGAGCCTCGATTGGGCTGTTACGGGCGACCACCACTGCATACTCCGCTGCTTCCGCAACGGAGACCAGGGCGATCGAAAGCAACAACAGGACTATACGCATCAGAACAGGACTGAAAATGAAGACACAAAACGGTTATTGGAGGACTCCTGGTGCCACTGGTATTCAAGCTTCAACGACACCGGAAAAACCGGCCTGAAGCTGTAACCCAGAATTCCGATGCGCTCGGGCACCGCGACGCCGGTGTCGTGAAAATATTCGAGGCGGCTGATCAGTGAATGTCGTGGCCTGTAGCGGTACTCCCCTTGCACATAAACGGCCTTGGAGCGTGCCCGCCCGGCACCGACCGCAGACTCGGTATTGACGATTCCTTCGGCAATCAGACTGTAATGCTGATTATCGAAGCGACTGTTCAGTTGCCAGTAACGCGTGGCCGTGCGAGTACCCGATGCGCTGCCAATCGCCTCCTTGAACCGGCCCGCACTGCCGCCAATCCGCCAGCCGTTCCCGTACTGCTTGGCGAGCGCGAAACCGTAATGACTCTCGGGCTTGATGTTGATGTTGGATTCGTCCATATCCCTGCTGTTCTGCAGGTAGACGTGATAAGTCAGGTCTTCCCCAAGCGGCGCGAAACCGTGCACATCGATGCCCGTGAGGAATTTGGGCACCATCTCCTTGCTGAACCGCGGATTCGAGCTCGTCTCGCGCAGCACATTGATGGGCTGCTGGTTCCAGTAGCCGACTGGAGTAATCTGCTTGCCTGCCCGCACCGACAAATGGTCGGAGCCTTTATAGTCGAAATACAGCCTTTCAATGGTTGGAGGGAAATTGCTGGAGCGGGTGTCACGCTCAAGATCGGCGACATAGGCATTGACCGATTCCAGCTCCAGTAAGTAGGAAAACCGATTGCTGAACTCGCCATACGCCATGACGGCCACGTCATCCAACTGCAATTGCTGCACAGCTGACGACTTTTCATATTCGGTAGAGAAGTAGCCGCCCAAAGTCAGCCAGTCGTTGACTGATTTGCCAAGCCCGATCTCATAGCCAGAGTCCTGGGCCATGACCGGGTGATGAAGCAGGCACAGTGCCATGCACGCGCCAACGACTCTGAGCTGGACAAACTTCATGATTGCCTTGAAGTTGTTACTGGGGATTGCTTTTAAAACGCTATGACGATTCTAGAGGCAATCAGGGACTGATACCAATATCGAAAATGTAAAATTATCATCGAGACTCGCGAGTGTGGCTGAATCTAGGCAACCAGATCCCCCAAAAGCAGGCCGACACCATAGGCCAGCAACGCGGCGATTCCACCCACCACAGCAGTCTCGAGCCCGGAACGATACCAGCTCTGTTCCACATAGCGCCCCTTCATCGCGCCCACTGCAAAGAATGCCAGCATCGTGATTCCAATACTGAGACTGTAAGGATCAGCGATGAGTCCCTCTCGCCACCAATTCAACAGGAAGGGAATCAGCGGCAGCGAACCTGACAGGAGAAACGCAATGAAGGTCACGAGCCCGGCCATGCCGGCGTTGACGCCCTGCAGACTCAGGCCATACTCTTCCTGCACCATGGCGTCCACCCAACGCTTGCGCTCGGAAGTAATGACACCGACTACCTCTTCCAGCTGCTGCCCGCTGAAGCCCTTTCTCGCGTAGATCTGTCGAACCTCCTCGCGCTCGCCATCCGGATCAACGTCGATATGTCCTTCTTCCCTGACGCGCACGCTCTGCAGTCGCTGGCTCTCGGCGCGCGTTCCCAGATAGTTGCTGATTGCCATGCTGAAGCCATCGGCGAAGATGTTTGCCAACCCCAGCACGATGATCACCGAACTGGCCAGCCCGCCACCGGCGACCCCCGAGACTACGGCAAGCGTCGTCACGGCTCCGTCGATCGCGCCGTAGACGAAGTCTTTCAGATAGACCCGACCCGGACCGGCGGCCAGGCGATCCGCAATTGCGGCAGGGCTGTGGTCATGCATCTGGCGTTTGGTGGTTTTTGGCATGCACTGCTCGGACAGGCGTTAGACAAGGATGCATCGTGGAGCGTTTCGGGTTCGGGATCAAGTCATGGAACGAAGCAGCCTGTGTAAAGCAAAAAAGGAGAGCAGAACGCGTGACGTCCGACTCTCCTCTTTTTACAGAACTGGCCTGGGGATAACGACCATCGCTGCAACCAATGACTCAGCTTGAGCGATACAGCACAGTGGTCGTTGGCGCAGGCTTGCGTTGCGGCTGTGCAGACGAAGCCGGGCGACCTGCTGAACGGCTGTCAGTAGAATAGCTAGTCGCACGACTGCGGGGCTCAGCGCCACTGCCCGCATTCCCGCGATCACCATATGGACGAGGGTTCGCGCTGCGCGGGGCACTGCGGCCATCGGCGCCACGTCCCTGCGCGCCGCGATTGTCAGCGGGTCGTGCGGGGGTAATCTCTCCATAAGTGCCACGATTGCCGCTGCTGGAACTGTTGCGCGGGGCCTCGTTGCGTTGGGAATCGCCTCTTGGCGAGCTGCTTCTTTGTGAATCACCGCGCTGTCCGTCACCACGCTGTCCGTCACCGCGTTGGCTATCACTGCGCTGCGAGCCATTGCGAGGCGCGCTGCTGCGTGGTGCGCTGCTTCGTGGTGCTCGACTCTGACCATTGCCACCACCGCGTGAAGGCGATGTCATCGGCTTCGCCGTCGCGAAATTCTCGGTAGACTTGAAGCCTTCCAGCTCGATGCGCTGAATGGGGCGCTTGAGCAGACGCTCAATGTCCTTGAGCATCTTGTTCTCTTCACCACACACCAGCGAAATCGCGTGGCCACTGGTGCCTGCGCGACCAGTGCGACCGATGCGGTGCACATAATCTTCCGGGATGTTCGGTAGATCGTAGTTCACGACCTGGGGCAGTTGATCGATGTCGATGCCACGCGCCGCGATGTCGGTTGCCACCAGGATCTGCAGCTTGCCTTCCTTGAAGCGCTCCAGCACCTTGGTTCTATGGGCCTGACTCTTGTTGCCGTGAATCGCTGCGGCAAGAATGCCATCGTCTTCAAGCTGTTTAACCAGCTTGTTGGCACCGTGCTTGGTGCGGCTGAATACCAGCGCCTGATACCAGTCTTGCGACTTGATAAGGTGCTTGAGCAATTCGGTCTTGCGACCCTTGTCGACGATGTAAAGATTTTGTTCGACGAGTTCGGTCGCCGTATTCATCGGAGCGACGCTGATCTGCACGGGGTCGTTCAGCAGGCCGCGGGCCAGCCCTTGAATCTCTGGCGAGAAGGTCGCCGAGAACATCAGGTTTTGACGCTGCTTTGGCAACTTGCTGAGAATCTTCTTGATGTCATTGATGAACCCCATGTCCAGCATGCGGTCCGCTTCATCGAGAATCAGTGTGTTGATCTGATCAAACTTGATGGCGTTCTGTTGAAACAGATCCAGCAGACGGCCCGGTGTTGCCACCAGAATTTCGACGCCGCCACGCAGTTTCAACATCTGCGGACTGATCTTCACGCCACCGAAAACGACGGTGGAGCGCAGGTTCAGATACTTGCCATAAGTCTCGATGCTTTCATGCACCTGGGCTGCCAGTTCGCGGGTAGGTGTCAGCACCAGAGCGCGTGTCTGATTGGCGCCAGCACGCGGGCCTTCGGAAAGGCGCTGCAGCAGTGGCAGGGTGAAACCGGCGGTCTTGCCGGTGCCTGTCTGCGCAGAAGCCATGATGTCATGCCCCTTCAAAATCAGGGGAATGGCCTGTTCCTGGATTGGAGTTGGCTCGGTATATTCCTGTTCGAGTACAGCTTTCAGCAGGGCTGGACACAGCCCCAGATTGTCAAAACTCATTAATAACTTCCTGAATGTGCCATACGGCACTTTTAATAATATCCGGCAACCGCAATCAGACACGAGGTGTCATGCAGCAGGTCAGATAAGGATAAAAAGGGCAAACGAAAACGCAGTATTCCGTTTTCCAGTGAAATGTTTGTTGTTAGATTTCACTACGTTGCTGGATTGCCAATTATTGTGCGATAAACACAGTGCGGCATGCAGTAATTGGCACTCAGAGGAGGGGCCTAGCGACAGCACCAAGGCTGCGATGACCAAACAATTAACGATGACGCCTTTGATCTCGATGATCAAAGCTCGGGCGGCACTGTAACACAGTTGCTGATGCTTACCTAATCAATGATTTTTGTGCTTTTGGGAATTACTTCGTAGGCCGCGCTGTGCCGTGGGGTCTGGGTGGTCAGGACACGCCCGTGAACCCATCCATGGGGGGCTCGATCGCCGCTATCCGACCGCCATGGATGGCGGGAGTGCAGAAAATGCAGGAGCATTTTTCTGCCATGGCGCTCAACGGTCCTGAGTGCCACGCTTCCCACGGCACATCTCTGACTTTAGTGGTAACCCCAATATTGTTGAACAGGGGTGACGTCGGCACAGAGCTTCGGGAGCGCGGTGGTCATGGGCGTGGCGGTGACCGTCTTGAGCCATGGATGGCGAAAGCGAGCCCCCATGGATGGGTTCACGGCGT
>CAIRBI010000308.1 GCA_903876785.1 uncultured Gammaproteobacteria bacterium | reverse complement strand
TGCAACTAGATAGTCGGCTGGTGAAGCCGGGCGATCTTTTCATGGCGTGTTTCGGCAAGAATCATGATGCTCGCGATTACATTGATGTGGCCATCAATAACGGCGCGGTCGCCGTCGTCGCCCATGCAGGCGGCTCATGGCGCGGAGTTAGTGTCAGGCGCGGTGTCATCCTGATGGCTGTCGACGATCTTTCTGCCAGAACCGGTGAGATTGCGGCGCGCTTTTACGATGAACCCAGTGCCGCCATGACAATGATCGGTGTCACTGGCACTAACGGCAAAACCAGTTGTACCCAGTTCATTGCGCAGGCGCTGACTTCCATGCAGCGCAAATGCGGTGTCATCGGCACCATCGGCTATGGACTCTTTGGCGATCTTCAGGACTCAGGGTACACCACTCCCGATCCGGTATTTTTGCAAGCGGTGCTGGCGCAAATGCGTTCGCAGGGAGCCGATACGGTCGCAATGGAGGTGTCCTCTCAAGGCTTGCATCAGAATCGCGTGAATGGTGTGCGTTTCGATGTGGCTGTGTTCACTAATCTCACGCGCGATCATCTTGATTATCACGGCAGCATGGAGGCGTATGCGGAGACCAAGTCCCGTTTGTTCATGGCCGAGAGTCTCAGCAGCGCGATTGTGAATGTCGACGATCTCTATGCGCCGGCAATCCTGAATTGCATCGCTCCGACAGTAAAAACCTTGACGTTCAGTGTTACCAGTTCCCATGCCGATGTGCACGCCCTGCAACTGGACTTGCTGCGCACCGGGTTCAAGGCTTTGGTGCGGACTCCCTTCGGCGATGGCGCCTTGTCTGGTCGCCTGTTGGGGCGTTTCAATTTCAGCAATCTGCTGGCCGTGTTGACCACGCTGATCGCCACCGAATCCAATCGCAGTGACTTCAAGCTCGAAACATTGCTGGAGCGACTCTCACGTCTGCAGCCTGTTACGGGGCGCATGGAGATTGTCGGGGACAACACCGACATTACCGCTGTAGTCGACTATGCCCACACACCTGACGCCTTGCGCAGCGCCCTTATCGCGCTACGCGAACATTTCAGTGGCAGGATCTGGTGTGTGTTCGGCTGTGGCGGCAATCGCGACCAGGGCAAGCGTCCCTTGATGGCCGAGGCTGCCGAGCAGCATGCCGATCAGTTGATTGTTACCGATGACAATCCTCGTACCGAGTGTGCAGATGACATCATCCGGCAGATTCTTCTCGGCATTGAAGACAGCTCGCGACTGATCTTGGAGCGAGATCGTGCCAAGGCCATCTCTCTTGCCATCAGCAGCGCAGCACCCGGTGACGTGGTACTGATTGCTGGCAAAGGCCACGAAAACTATCAGGACGTTAACGGCAAGAAAATGGTCTTCAGTGATGTCGCGCAGGCGCGTCTCGCATTGCAGGCTCGCGCTAATTCCACTCAACCGGCTGGCAGGTAATCCTGTGATCAAGAGCATGACTCTCTCGGCACTGAACAACGTCATGAAAGGGCAGTCAAGTGGCCCTGATGTGAGCTTTCAGCGCGTGTCGACAGATACGAGAACTCTGCGCGCAGGTGATTTGTATATAGCTCTTGTTGGTGAGAGCTTCGATGGCAACGAGTTCACCGGGCAAGCATTCAAAAACGGGGCCTGTGGGGCCGTAGTGAATGAGATTGTCGAAGGTGGCAAGCCGCAGTTGAGAGTTGCAGATACCACGGTTGCACTTGGCGAGATCGCCCGTCTTAATCGGTTGCAGTCGCAGGCGCGAATCATTGCAGTGACCGGCAGTCAGGGCAAGACCACGGTAAAGGAAATGATCGGCTGCATTCTGGGCGTCAGCCATACGGTGCTGGTCACCAAGGCCAACTTCAACAATCACGTGGGCGTGCCTCTCACACTGCTGGAGCTCGATGCATCTCATGAGCGAGCGGTGATCGAGTTGGGTGCCAGTGGTCTTGGCGAGATTGCCTACACAGTGAAGATGGTTATGCCGCAGGTTGCGGTGATTACCAACGCCGCCGCGACGCACATCGAAGGTTTCGGTGACCTGCAGGGCGTCGTCCGCACCAAGGGTGAGATTATCGACGGTCTTCCCGCCGATGGCATCATCGTTCTGAACGCAGATGATTCCAATCTGCAGACCTGGATAGATCGTGCGGCGGGCCGTCGCGTGGTGACATTTGGTATGAATCAAGCCACTGCTGACTGCTTTGCGACGGGCGTACGCAGCTCTGCTGGCGGAGGCTCCGCATTCACTCTGCATACACCAAGTGGATCGACCTCCGTCGCTCTTGCCCTGCTTGGTCTACACAATGTGGTGAATGCCGCCGCAGCAGCGGCAGCGGCCATGGCCGCTGGCTGCTCACTGGAGGAGGTCAAGGCTGGGCTTGAGTGTGTCAAGGCGGCGCCTGGTCGCATGAATATTCTTTGCGCAATTGGTGGCGCGGTGTTGATCGATGATAGCTATAACGCCAGCCCTTCCTCTTTTCATGCTGCTATCGATGCGCTCGCGGCGTATGTCGGCCACAGAATTCTTGTAGTGGGAGACATGGCAGAGCTGGGCTCGCAGAGCGAAGCGGCTCATGCCGAGATCGGACAGTACGCACGTGCGCAGGGAATCGACAGTCTCTGGTCGACAGGCGCACTTAGTGCTCTGGCATCGCAGAGCTTTGGCAGCGGTGGTAAACATTTTGACTGCCAGAAAGAGCTCGTTGAGCAGGCACTCACCGTTTTCCGACCCGGTATCATCGCCTTGGTGAAAGGTTCGCGCAGCGCCGCGATGGACAAGGTCGTAGAACAATTGAAAAGCGGAGAACCCTCATAATGCTGGTTTGGCTTGCAAATTATCTGACACAGTTCGACAGCGGGTTTGCGGTGCTTCAATACATCACCGTGCGCGGCATCTTCAGTATTTTGACTGCACTGCTGATCTCGCTATTGATTGGCCCTTGGATGATTCGCAGTCTAAATCGCCTGCAGATTGGGCAAGTGGTCAGGGACGACGGTCCCAAGAGTCACTTCAGCAAGGCCGGGACACCAACGATGGGCGGGGCGCTCATCCTGGTCAGCGTCGCCATCAGTACATTGCTGTGGTCTGACCTGAACAATCATTATGTGTGGACGACGCTTATCGTCACCCTGCTGTTTGGTGCAGTTGGCTGGGTGGACGATTATCGCAAAGTCATCGAGAAGAACCCGAAGGGCCTGGTGGCACGCTGGAAGTATTTCTGGCAGTCGGTCATCGGCTTTGGCGCGGCTTTGTTTCTGTACTACAGCGCCATCGGTCCAGCTGAGACTCACTACATCATCCCGTTTTTCAAGGACGTTTCGCTGAACGTCGGCATCCTCTATGTAGTGATCACCTATTTCGTTATTGTCGGCAGCAGCAACGCAGTCAATCTCACTGACGGTCTCGATGGTCTGGCCATCATGCCTACCGTGATGGTCGGCGGTGCTCTCGGCCTGATCGCCTACCTCGCAGGCCACGTGGAATTCTCCGAGTATCTGCGCATTCCCTACGTTTCCGGTGCTGGCGAGCTGGTGATCTTCTGCGGAACTCTGGTAGGAGCCGGCCTCGGTTTCCTCTGGTTCAACACTTATCCCGCCCAGGTCTTCATGGGTGATGTGGGCGCCCTGGCGCTTGGTGCGGCCTTGGGCGTCGTTGCCGTGATTGCCCGTCACGAAGTTGTGCTCTTCATCATGGGTGGAATCTTCGTCCTGGAAACTGTTTCCGTCATTCTTCAGGTGGGTTCCTTCAAGCTGCGTGGCAAACGCATTTTCCGAATGGCGCCCCTGCATCACCATTACGAATTGAAGGGCTGGCCAGAGCCGCGCGTGATTGTACGTTTTTGGATTATCACAGTGATGCTGGTGCTGTTCGGACTGGCGACACTGAAATTGCGTTAACGGCAGAGATACGAAGGCCGGCAGGCAGATTGGAAAGAATAGCGAACGACAAAGGCGGGATACCAGGTGGCAGAGAAAATTCGAGTCATAGCAGGGCTGGGGAAGACAGGGTTGTCCTGTGCTCGCTACCTGCACACGCTCGGAGAAAAGTTCGCTGTGGCCGACAGTCGCCTGAATCCGCCGGGCCTGGCCGAATTTCGGGTCGAATTCCCCGGCATTGTTGTCGAGCTTGGTGGATTTCCCGAAGCGATGTTCATGGAGGCTGCCGAGCTGATTGTCAGCCCTGGAATCAGTCTGCAGACCCCCGCAATCAAGGCGGCCATGGATGCAGGGATACGCATCTGCGGTGACATCGATCTGTTCAGCCGCGTCGCAAACAAACCTATCGTGGCGGTCACCGGTTCCAACGGCAAGAGCACAGTGGTGACGCTTGTCGGTGAGATGGCGAGAGCGGCCGGCATTAAAGTGGGCGTCGGTGGCAATCTTGACGGCGCCGGTGCAGCACCGGCGCTCGATCTGCTGCGCAATGGCGGCAGTGACCTGTATGTTCTGGAACTGTCCAGCTTTCAACTGGAAACGACTCACAATCTTGGTGCTGAAGTCGCCGTGATCCTGAACCTCAGTGAGGATCATATGGATCGCTACGCGACGATGCGGGATTACCTCTCCGCCAAGCAGCGCATATTTCTCGGTTGTCACCAGGTCGTTGCCAATCGTGATGACCCCGCAAGTGCTCCGCAGTCTACTATGGCTGCTGTTGTTCACAGTTACGGATTGGATATACCCGCTGTTGGCAGTTGGGGCGTACTGCATGCCGATGATCAGTATTTCCTGGCATTCGGTGGCCACAAGCTGCTTGCAGTGAAGGACTTGAAAATCGCTGGAAAGCACAATGTTTCCAATGCGCTGGCCGCTCTCGCCCTCGGCGAGGCGATTGGTCTGCCGCGCCAGAGCATGTTGGAAACTCTGAAAAAGTTTCCGGGTCTGCCGCACCGTTGTCAGTGGGTTCGCAACCTGCGCGGTGTGGATTTCTACAATGACTCCAAGGGCACCAACGTCGGTGCTTCCCTGGTGGCGATCGAGAGTCTCGGTGAACTTGTTTCGGGAAAGCTGGTGTTGATTGCCGGAGGAGTTGACAAGGAGGCCGACTTTTCCGGCATGGCCTCACATGTTGCCAGATTCGTGAAGCTGCTGGTGCTGATCGGGCGTGATGCGGGAAATATCGCGGCGGCATTGAAGGGCGCGACTGAGATGGTATTCGCTTCCACACTGCAAGAGGCTGTCGCCGTCTCTGCGAGCCGGGCAGCATCCGGTGATGCAGTGCTGTTGTCTCCAGCCTGTGCGAGCTTCGATATGTTTTCCGATTTCACCCATCGTGGCCGGGTATTCATCGAAACAGTGGAGGCGTTGCGATGAACATGCAATCGTCTGCTGTGAAGGCAACAAAGGACAGCACGCTTGAGTTGCTGCAGCGTCGCACGCAGGTACCGGGTCAACCCAATACATTACTGGTCGTGATGTTCCTGCTGATGACAATCGGCTTGCTGATGATGACGTCAGCCTCCGTCGAAATAGCCAACGGGCAGTACAACGATCCGTTCTTCTATTTCAAGCGCCAGTTGTTCTTCTCTGTACTGACAGCGGTCATCGTCGTGATCACGCTGACGATTCCCGTGCGTGCCTGGTATTCCATCAGTCTGCCCCTGCTGTTGCTCTCGTTTGCATTGCTGGCGTTGGTGCTGGTTCCGGGTGTGGGGCGTGTCGTCAATGGCAGTGCGCGCTGGATCGACCTCGGATTCTACAATCTGCAGCCTTCCGAGCTGGCAAAGATATTCATCGTTGTTTATCTCGCCGCTTACCTGGAGCGCCATCGATTCTCTGTTGTGGAAACCTGGGTCGGATTCATCAAACCGATGGTCATATTGGCAGGTGCCATTGTGCTGCTGCACTTTGAGCCGGATCATGGCGCGATGGTTATCTTGATTGGAACAACCTTCAGCATGATTTTCCTGGCGGGAGCCAAACTGCACCGCTTCGCGCTGGTGCTGATGCTGTGCGTCTCCGCGGTAGCTGCTCTCGCCGTCATGAAACCGTATGTACTGGATCGCTTCTCTTCGTTCCTCAATCCCTGGGCCGCCGAGTATGTTTATGGTGAGGGCTATCAGTTGACGCAGGCGCTGATCGCCTTCGGTCGCGGTGGCTGGTTCGGAGAAGGGCTTGGCAACAGCATTCAGAAACTCCACTTCCTGCCGGAGGCCCATACCGATTTCGTGCTCGCCATCGTCGCTGAGGAATTTGGCTTCGTTGGTGTCAGCGTCGTCGTGGGTCTGTTCATCACATTGGTCGCTCAAGCGTTCAAGATTGGCAAGCGCGTCGAGCTCAGCGGCAACCTCTTCCCAGCCTACCTGGCCTATGGCATTGCGATGTTGTTTGCCTGTCAGACCCTGATCAATGTTGGCGTGAATATCGGCCTGCTTCCAACCAAGGGATTGACGCTGCCATTTCTCAGTTACGGCGGCAACAGCCTGCTGATCAGCGGCTTTATGGTGGCAGTGCTGGTGCGCATCGATTACGAGTATGTGCAAAACCTGTTGAAGTCGTCTGTCCAGACGGTTGCAGGCTCCGGCAAGCGAGGTGTGCGATGAGCAACACTGCCAACATCGCCACTGCGCATGCCATCGGCACGGTGCTGATCATGGCGGCGGGTACCGGAGGTCACATCTATCCGGCCTTGAGCATTGCGCGCAATCTGCACTCGCGCGGTTATCGCACAGAGTGGCTGGGCACCGCACGCGGGCTGGAAGTGGAGGTGCTGCGCGACACCGACATTCCTTTACATTTCATTGAAGCGAAAGGATTGCGTGGCAAGGGGCTCAAGAGTGCCCTGCTGGCGCCATTCATGATTGCTTCTTCCGTGTGGCAATCACTGCGCGTGTTGCGCGAAGTCAAGCCGTGCTGCGTTCTTGGCATGGGCGGCTATGTGACTGGTCCGGGCGGAGTTGCAGCCAGGCTTTCCGGGCGGCAGTTGTTGATTCACGAGCAAAACGCGATCGCCGGTTTCAGCAATAAGTTGTTGGCGCGCATCGCCAATCGTGTAATGGAAGCGTTTCCTGGCACCTTCCGCACAGCCGCGAAAGTGATCTGCACTGGCAATCCGGTGCGCGCAGAGATCATTGCGTTGACAGCTTCGGCCTCAAGGCTGCGTGAGATCAGCGCACCGCTGCGGATCTTGGTCATGGGGGGCAGTCTCGGTGCCGTCGCCATAAATCGCCTGATTCCCGCTGCGCTGCAGCTTCTAAGCCCTGCCAGTCGGCCGCACATATGGCACCAGACGGGTCGCAATAATCTGGAGGAGACTCGCAGCCTGTACGCTGAAGGCGATCTCGCCATCAACGACAAGTGCCGTGTCGACGCCTACATTCATGACATGGCTACCGCTTACGGATGGGCAGATCTGGTGATCTGTCGTGCCGGTGCGCTTACTGTGAGTGAGATTGCCGCCGCAGGATTGCCTTCAGTGCTGATCCCTTTTCCTCACGCGGTAGACGATCACCAGACTCGCAACGCGCACTGGCTCAGCGACGCAGGTGCCGCATTGCTGATGCCGCAGAGTGCGCTGACCGCAGAGCTGCTCGCCGCACAACTGAATACTTTTATGAATGACAGGAATCTGCTGCTTTCCATGTCCGGTGCTGCGCGTGCTCTGGCACGTCCCGAGGCGTGTGACCTGGTTGCACTGGAGTGCATGGAGGCCTGCAAAGGCAAGTGATGAGATGACGAATCAACGACAGAAAGCTCGACTACACTTTGTTCCCGAGATGCGCCGCATCAAGACGATTCACTTCGTTGGTATCGGCGGTGCAGGAATGTGCGGAATTGCCGAAGTGCTGTTGAATCAGGGCTACCGTATAACCGGTTCCGATCTCAAAGAGTCGGCGGTCACTGCACGACTGGTCGGTCTAGGCGCTACTGTGTACATCGGGCACAGCGCCAGCAACATCGAAGCCGCCGATGTGGTGGTGTATTCCAGCGCGGTGAAGCCCGGCAATCCCGAACTCAGCGCGGCTCGTGAGCTGGGTAAACCAATTATTCCGCGTGCGGAAATGCTGGCCGAACTGATGCGCTACCGCCACGCCATCGCTATTGCCGGTACCCATGGCAAGACCACGACCACGAGTCTGGTAGCTTCGATATTTGCTGAGGCGGGCCTCGATCCGACCTTTGTGATTGGTGGTCTGCTCAACAGCGCTGGTGCCAATGCCCGGCTGGGCGAGAGTCGATACCTGGTGGCCGAGGCCGATGAGAGTGACGCGTCATTCCTGCACCTGCAGCCAATGGTGGCGGTAGTGACCAATATCGATGCCGATCACATGAGCACCTATGAAGGAGACTTCAACAAACTCAAGAAGTCCTTCATCGAATTTCTGCACAATCTACCGTTCTATGGTCTGGCTGTGCTGTGTACTGATGATCCGATAGTGGAGGAAATTCTGCCGCTGGTGTCGCGACCGAAGTTGACCTATGGTTTCGCGGATAGCGCGGATTTTCAGATTCTGAATCTGCAGCAGAACAAGCAGTGCACCGAGTTTGAGATTGCGCGCCCCGAGCGTGTCGGCAATCTCAAGGTGAGACTCAGCATTCCCGGTCGCCACAACGCCTTGAATGCTACCGCTGCAGTGGCGATCGCCAGCGATGAAGGCATCAGCGACGAGCATATTTGTGCGGGCCTGCAAAAATTCCAGGGCGTCGGCCGCCGTTTCGAAATCCAGGGCACCTTTCCGCTGCACGAAGGTACCGCGATGCTGCTCGATGACTACGGACATCATCCCCGTGAAGTCGCCGCCACCGTTGCTGCCCTGCGTGGCGGCTGGCCGCAGGCGCGCGTGGTCATGATCTATCAACCGCATCGTTACACCAGAACAAAGGATCTGTATGAGGATTTCGTCAAAGTACTTTCCGATGTGGACGTGCTGCTGATGCTGGAAGTCTATTCCGCAGGCGAGGATCCGATTCCAGGCGCCGACTCGCGAAGCCTGTGCCGCAGTATTCGCGCACGCGGCAAGATCGATCCTGTGTTTGTGCAGGATGAGGAAGATATCCGCAAAGTGCTGACAGAGATACTGCGTGACGGCGACATCGTCATTACCCAGGGCGCTGGCAGTGTCGGGTTGCTGGCAAAGCAGTTGAGTGAACAGGGACTGATTCTCTAATCGGACCGCCAATATCGTCGTCAATAAAAGTGCAAGAGTGAAAGCAGGCAATGAACGGAAAGCAGTCAACAATAGAGAAACTTGGACGCGTCGCTGTGGTAATGGGCGGCAATTCTGCTGAGCGCGAAGTGTCCCTCAAGAGTGGCAAGGCCGTGCTGTCGGCTTTGTTGGAAACCGGCGTCGATGCCGTTGGCGTGGATGCGGCGAACGATTTGATCGGGCAGTTGCAAAGGCAGGGCGTAGACCGCGTTTTCAACGTGCTGCATGGACGCGGTGGCGAGGACGGCACGCTGCAGGGACTGCTCGAGTTCATGAAGATTCCCTACACGGGCAGTGGCGTGCAAGCCTCAGCGCTGTCCATGGACAAAGTGCTTACCAAGCGCGTGTGGCTGAGTCTCGGATTGTCAACGCCTGCCTTCCACATGTTGTCTGCCGACAGTGATTGGGCCGCCATTGTTGCGGCACTGGGCACGGCAGTGGTGAAGCCGGTTCGCGAGGGCTCCAGTATCGGCATGTCCATCGCCGGAACCGCTGAAGAATTACAAGAGGCACATGCGAAGGCGGCTGCCTATGATTCGGATGTAATGGCCGAGCAGTACATTTCCGGATCCGAGTTTTCCGTTTCCATTCTCGGCAATGAAGTGTTGCCTGCGATCGAGCTGCGCACTACACACAAGTTCTACGACTACGACGCCAAATATATTGCCAATGATACCCAGTATCTGTGCCCGGCTCCACTTAGCGCCGCGGCGTCAGCTGAGCTGAGCGATTTGTGCCGGCGTGCCTTTGATGCGATTGGCTGCAAAGGCTGGGGGCGTGTCGATGTCATGCGTGATAGCTCAGGGCGTTTCTGGTTGCTTGAGGTCAACACTGTGCCGGGCATGACCGATCACAGTCTGGTGCCCATGGCCGCGCGCGCGCGAGGTCTGAGCTTTGCGGAGCTCCTGCAGCAGGTGCTTATCGATACATTGCGCGAAACAACTTGATGAAAACGACACGATGAAAACAACAGTCAACAGCAACTCATTTTCTGCTCGTGGTGGCATACGCGATATCCCTCGCGGGGCGGTGCCACTGCGCAGAAATGAGCCACAGAAGGTCGAGAAGGCTCCGGGCAAAAACAGAACCGGACTTTTGCTTGTAATTCTCGCGATCTGTCTGCTCTTGTTGCTGAGTCAGTACGCTGCCGAAATGCGCGCGATGGTGAACAAGCCTGTGCAGACGGTGCTGATGGCTAATCCACTGCAAAGAGTAGATGAGCAAAATGTGCGTGAGGTGTTGGCCAATCATCTTGACGTCGGATTTTTCGCGCTGGATGTGCAGGCTATCAAGACAGCACTGGAAGCCGATCCCTGGATCGAAAAGGCGACCATCTCCCGCATCTGGCCGGACACTTTGTCTGTGGCCATTACCGAGGAGATCGCGATTGCCCGCTGGGGCGAGAGTGCGCTGTTGAATCAGTTCGGCGAGACCTTCGAGCCCTACGCGGTGGAGGATGATCTGGCGCTGCCGCTGCTGATCGGACCGCAAGGGCAGCAACGTCGCGTGATGGAACAGTATCAGACCTTCAGTCAGATGCTTTTTTCATCGGGATTGCGTATTCGCGAACTGAGTTTGAACGAGCGCGGCAGCTGGAGTCTGCGACTACACAACGACGCTGAAGTAATGATTGGCCGGAACGAGGTTGTCGAGAGAATGCAGCGTTTTGTCAGCCTCTATGATCGTCATCTCTACAGTCAGCTGGACCAGATCGAGGCGTTTGATCTGCGTTACCACAATGGAATCTCAATCAGGAAAAAAGCAGATATGTCAGTCGGGGTTATTACATCACGGGGAGCGCGCGGCCAATGAGCGAGTCAACACGCGGAAATCTGATCGTTGGTCTGGATATCGGCACGTCGAAAGTCGTGGCCATTGTCGGTGACATCAAGGCCGATGGCAGTCTGGATATAGTCGGCATTGGCAGCCACCGTTCACGCGGACTGAAGAAAGGCACCGTGGTCAATATCGAGTCGACAGTCGAATCGATTCAACGCGCCATCGAAGAGGCCGAACTGATGGCCGGTTGTCAGATTCACTCAGTGTATGCAGGCATTGCCGGCAGTCATATTCGCAGCATGAACTCCCACGGCATCGTCGCCATCCGTGATGGCGAAGTGACGCGCGCTGACATTGATCGCGTGATTGATGCTGCACAGGCAGTGGCGATACCGGCAGACCAGAAAGTGCTGCACATTTTGCCGCAGGAATACATCATCGACGCGCAGGAAGGTGTGAAAGAACCGCTGGGAATGTCCGGTGTGCGTCTCGAAGCCAAGGTACATCTGGTGACTTGTGCCATCAACGCGGTGCAGAACATTGAGAAGTGCATCAAGCGCTGCGGGCTGGTGACGGAGGAGATCATTCTTGAGCAACTCGCGTCCAGTTATGCAGTGCTGACCGAAGATGAGAAGGAGTTGGGCGTGTGTCTCGTCGACATCGGTGGTGGAACGTCCGATATCGCCGTCTTTACCGAGGGTGCTATCCGCCATACGGGGGTAATTCCTATCGCCGGCGATCAAGTTACTAACGATATTGCTATGGCTTTGCGAACTCCTACTGAAAATGCAGATGAAATTAAGATAAAATACGCCTGTGCTCTGACTCAGCTCGCGAGTGCAGGGGAAACCATTCAAGTCCCCAGTGTGGGCGACCGGCCCCCTCGTGAATTATCACGACAAGCATTGGCTGAAGTGGTGGAACCGCGTTACGACGAATTGTTCACGTTGATCCGTGCCGAACTGCAGCGCAGTGGCTACGACAACATGCTGGCCGCCGGCATTGTACTGACCGGTGGCACGAGCAAGATGGAAGGCGTCGTCGAGTTGGCAGAAGAAATTTTTCACACACCGGTGCGGATTGGTTTTCCGCAGAATGTGAACGGTTTGTCGGACATCGTCAGGAACCCGATTTATTCAACAGGGGTTGGTTTGCTTCTCTACGGATTGAAGCAGCAACAGGACAAGGAGTATCAAACTCCTGTCAAGGAACCCCGGATAGGTTTGATGGAACGTATCAGCGGCTGGCTCAAGAAAAATCTTTAGCCGCTTCGAATCGAATAACAGGATTTATCGGAAGGGCAGATCGAATTGGATTGCAAGTCATAAACCGCAGGAAGTGTTTTCACAATTTATAAAAAAACCAGGAGGCCGTATGTTTGAACTAGTCGATAGTATTCCGCAGAGCGCAGTGATCAAAGTGATTGGTGTGGGCGGTGGCGGCGGCAACGCGGTACGCCACATGATTGCCAGCCATGTCGAAGGCGTTGAATTCATCGGTGCCAATACAGACGCTCAAGCCTTGAGCAATCTGCGCGCCAAGACTCTCCTGCAGATGGGCAGTTTCGTGACCAAGGGCCTGGGCGCAGGTGCCAACCCTGAAATCGGTCGCCAGGCCGCGCTCGAAGATCGCGACGAGATTGCGGAGATCCTCGCTGGCGCCGACATGGTCTTCATCACAGCGGGTATGGGGGGCGGCACCGGTACCGGTGCAGCGCCGATCTTCGCGGAAGTGGCCAGAGAGTTGGGCATCCTGACGGTGGCAGTTGTCACCAAGCCCTTCCCTTTCGAAGGCAAGAAGCGCGCAAAGATCGCAGAAGAAGGCATTCGTGCATTGTCCGAACACGTTGATTCGCTGATCACAATTCCGAACGAAAAACTGTTGTCGGTGCTTGGTAAGGACGCGTCCCTCCTGGATGCCTTCAAAGCGGCCAATGATGTGTTGCTCGGCGCAGTGAAAGGTATCGCCGATTTGATCATGCGTCCTGGCATGATCAACGTCGACTTTGCTGACGTGCGCACCGTGATGTCCGAGATGGGCATGGCGATGATGGGAACTGGTTATGCCTCAGGCGTCGGACGCGCGCGTGAGGCCGCCGAAGCCGCAATCCGCAGCCCCCTGCTGGAAGATGTCAATCTCCACGGCGCGCGCGGGATTCTGGTGAATATCACGGCAGGCGAGAACCTGTCCCTTGGCGAGTTCAATGAAGTTGGCGAGACCATCGAAGAATTTGCATCCGACGATGCCACTGTAGTGGTTGGCACGGTGATTGATCCGGACATGGGCGACGAAATTCGCGTCACTGTGGTAGCGACCGGCCTCGGCATGCGCGCTCTGTCAGCCGCTTCGCCAATCAAGATGGTGGAGACTGTCTCAGCGCCCAAGGCTGTTGTGACGGACTATCGGCAGTTAGATCGTCCGGTGACGATGAGGACGCGTCCAGCATCTGCGCACACCATGCCGCAGACTGGCCTCGCCAGAGCCGTCGGATCTGATGCCGACATGGACTATCTGGATATCCCAGCGTTCCTGCGCCGTCAGGCGGATTGACAAGATTGTTCGCAAGGCTGTGTTTGTTGGGTTATGACATGATCTTTGCTATCATTCGGCCTGCGCTGGAGCGGCGAGATACGCAGGCATTACATAAAAAACGGGAATGACGACATCTATGCTTAAACAAAGAACCTTGAAAAACGTGATCAGAGCGACCGGGGTTGGCCTGCACACCGGCGAAAAAGTCTATCTGACACTGCGTCCCGCTCCTGTGAACACAGGGATCATCTTCACCCGCACGGATCTCGATCCGATGGTGGAGATTCCGGCCAAGGCCGATTATGTGGGAGACACCACTCTTTCGACTACATTGGTGAAAGGCGATGTCAAGATTTCCACAATTGAGCATCTGATGTCTGCGATGTCCGGTCTCGGCATCGACAATGCCTATATCGATGTGAGTGCTCCCGAGGTGCCGATCATGGACGGCAGTGCCGGACCATTCGTGTTCCTCATCCAGTCCGCTGGTATCGAAGAGCAGCCCGCCTTGAAGAAGTTCATTCGTATCAAGAAGACCCTGCGTCTTGAGGATGGCGACAAGTCTGTCAGTCTGGAGCCCTTCGAAGGCTTCAAGGTCAGCTATACGCTGCTCTACGATCACCCCGTTTACAGGAAGTACACCAAGACGGCGTGTGTGGATTTTTCCAGCACTTCTTTCGTGAAAGAAGTCAGCCGCGCGCGTACCTTCGGGTTCATGCACGAGTTTGAAGAGCTGCGCAATCGCAATCTGGCGCTGGGCGCGAGCATGGACAACGCTATTGCCGTCGGCGATTACAAGGTGCTGAACGAGGATGGTCTGCGTTACGAAGACGAGTTTGTGAAGCACAAGATTCTGGATTCCATCGGCGATCTTTATCTCACTGGGCATAGCCTGATCGGTGAGTTCAAAGGATATAAATCTGGACACGCTCTGAATAATGCATTATTAAGAGCGCTGGAAGTAAACAAAGACGCCTGGGAAATTGTCAGTTTCGATAATGATTTAAACGTACCTATTTCCTACATGAAACCCGTATTGGCAGCCTGATACAGAATTTTTTGCCGTTATTCTTTGCTAACCCGTTGTTTTTTAGGGTATTAGTCTGACGCGTTGCTGCCTTGCCGAACTCAGGTGTTCTGGTACACGTATTTAGAGAACCGCCTGAGCCATGAAAGTCATACTCGTTGACCAGCGCCACGGTCATACACGCACGATTGTCCTGAAAGGATGGCTGAAAGGCCTCCTTTCGGTATGCATTCTGGGTGCGCCGGTTGCACTGGGTTACCTCGGTTACCAGGTGGCCGTCTCTCACGACCCTCAGGGATACGCCCTCGAGACGGCTTTGCAATGGAATGAAGAGATCGAATCTCAGTCCGATGCTGTTGCCCGCCTGAAACTGGAGTCCGAGGAACAGCTCGAAGCCCTCACTCTGCGTCTGGCCATGTTGCAGGCACGTCTCCTGCGGCTTGAAGCCCTGGGCGAACGGATTACCACTGTTGCGGATCTGGATGCCGGTGAATTCGATTTCAGTGAAGAGCCTGCGGTTGGTGGTCCATTTGTCGAAGACTCGGCGAACTATGCACCTCCCGACTTCGTGGAGGCGATTACCGATCTTGAAGCGCAGATAGCCGATCGTGCGCAGCAGCTGGAAATTCTTGAAGGCTTGATGGCCGAGCGTCAGTTTGAGGCCGATGCCTCGCTGGCCGGCCGCCCCGTCAACAAAGGCTGGATTTCTTCGCCATTCGGTCGTCGTACCGATCCCTTCAATGGTCAACTCGCCTGGCACACCGGCATAGACTTCGCGACTGCCGACGCCGGTGCCGATATTGTCTCCGTCGCCGCCGGCGTGGTCACAGCCGCCGGCGAACGCCAGGGTTATGGATTGGTGGTTGATATCAATCACGGCAACGGTTACGTCACTCGCTATGGCCATGCAGAGAAACTGCTGGTCGATGTAGGCGAGATCATCATGAAGGGGCAGGCCATTGCCCTGGTCGGCAGCACCGGGCGCTCCACTGGCCCGCACGTGCATTTTGAAGTCTACAAGAATGGCAGGGTTGTCGACCCCGCGTCCTACATTCACCGCACTATCCGCTAATCCCCCGGTTTCTTTTCGTGGAGCAGCCACTGCCCGCAAGCGCAGATTGGCGGCTCCATGGCGTCAAATATTCTTGTTCCGGGTTTTCGTAAACCGGCCCCCTGTTCAGACCACGAGATGAGTTAAAACACGATCATGGAATTCAAATTCTTAAAGGCAATTTTTGGCAGCAGCAATTCCAGACACATCAAGAAGCTGCAGAAAAACGTAATAAAAATCAACGCACTGGAGGCTGAATTCGAGGCACTCGACGATGCACAGCTGAAGGCCAAGACGGTGGAATTCAAGCAACGCTTCGACAAGGGTGAGACCTTGGATCAGCTGTTGCCCGAAGCCTTCGCTGTGGTTCGCGAGGTCAGCAAGCGCACGATGGGCATGCGTCATTTTGACGTGCAGCTGATTGGCGGCATGGTGCTTCACGAAGGCAACATCGCAGAGATGAAGACCGGTGAGGGTAAGACGCTGGTCGCCACACTGCCTGCTTATCTGAACGGGCTGACCGGGCTTGGCGTACACATCGTGACCGTGAACGATTATCTGGCTGCGCGAGACGCGAACTGGATGCGTCCTCTGTATGAGTTCCTGGGTCTTACCGTCGGGATCATCGTCGCGGGACAGTCCCCCGAGCAAAAACGAGCGGCCTACGAAGCGTCCATAAGCTATGGCACCAACAATGAATTCGGCTTTGACTATCTGCGCGACAACATGGCCTTCCGTCTGGAAGACAAGTTGCAGAAGAAGCTGAACTTCGCCATCGTCGATGAGGTGGACTCCATCCTTATCGACGAGGCGCGTACCCCGTTGATTATCTCTGGCGCCGCGGAGGACAGCTCCAAGCAGTACCTTGCGATCAATGCGTTGATTCCCAGACTCGAAAAGGGCGCGCCGCGTCCTGAGAAGTCCGGCTTCAGTCTGGATAAGGACAATGACTTTGTCGAAACCGGCCACTTCCTTGTGGATGAGAAGGCCCGTCAGGTCGAACTCACGGAGGCCGGGCATGAGCTGCTCGAAGACCTGCTGACTGAGAAGAAGATGCTCAACGAGGGCGAGAGCCTCTACGCGGCCACCAACCTGGGATTGCTGCATCACATCCATTCCGCGCTGAAGGCCCATTATCTGTTTCACAAGGACGTGGAATACATCGTTCAGAACAAGAAAGTTGTGCTGATCGACGAACACACCGGCCGCACAATGGAAGGACGTCGTCTCTCCGAAGGGCTGCATCAGGCTATCGAGGCAAAGGAAGGACTGGCGATACAGAGCGAGAGCCAGACGCTGGCGTCGACTACCTTCCAGAACTACTTCCGTTTGTATGGGAAACTGTCCGGCATGACCGGTACCGCGGATACGGAAGCCTTTGAATTCAAGCAGATTTACAACCTCGATGTGGTGGCTATTCCCTCCAATCGTCCGATGCTGCGTATCGACAAGAATGATTTGATCTTCCTGTCCATGCCTGAAAAGTTCGAGGCTATCGTACGCGACATCAAGGAACTCAGTGCCAAGGGAGCGCCAGTGCTGGTCGGTACGGCATCGATCGACACCTCGGAAACCCTGTCCGCATTCCTTAAAAAGGAGAAGATCGAGCACGAGGTACTGAACGCCAAATTCCATGAGAAGGAGGCCTACATCATCGCGCAGGCGGGACGTCCGGGCGTGGTGACTATCGCCACCAACATGGCTGGTCGCGGCACCGACATCGTGCTGGGTGGCAATCCGGAGCACGAGATCGCGGCGCTGGAAAATCCGACACCTGAACAGATCGAGCACCTGCGTGCGCGCTGGCGCGAGCGTCATCAGCAGGTTCTGGACGCAGGCGGTCTGCACATCATCGGCACTGAGCGTCACGAGTCACGCCGTATCGACAACCAGTTGCGTGGTCGTTCAGGTCGTCAGGGTGACCCGGGCTATTCCCGATTCTACTTGTCGCTTGAAGATAACCTCATGCGCATTTTTGCCTCCGAACGCGTGAAGAATTTCATGCAGGCACTGGGCATGGAACGTGGTGAGGCCATCGAACACGGCATGGTGTCGAAGTCGATCGAGAAGGCGCAGCGCAAGGTGGAAGGCCGCAACTTCGACATTCGCAAGCAACTGCTGGAGTACGATAACGTCGCCAATGACCAGAGAACGATTGTGTATCGTCAGCGCAACGAGTTGATGGCCAGCCCCAACGTATCGGCCTTGATTGCCAGCATGCGGCAGGAAGTCGCACAGCAGGTAGTTGGCAGCCATATCCCCCCGCAAAGCGTGCCAGAGCAGTGGGACGTCGATGGACTGGAGCACGCTATCGAGGCGCAGTTTGCGAAGAAGTTGCCGGTACAGCAGTGGTTGGATGAAGATGAAAAGCTCTTTGAGGAGACTCTCAAGGAGAAGATCATTGCCGTGCTCAACGAAGAATATGAAAGAAAATCAGCTATCGTCGGTGAAAAAATGCACCTGCTTGAGAAGCAGATTGTCCTGCAGATTCTCGACAATCTGTGGAAGGAACATCTGGCCGCCATGGATCAGTTGCGTCAGGGGATTTTCCTGCGCGGTTATGCAGGCAAGAACCCGAAGCAGGAGTACAAGCGCGAAGCTTTCACGTTATTCCAGGAATTGCTCTCCAACCTGCAGCATGAAGTAGTGCGCTTCCTGAGCCATGTGCAAATCAGAACTACTGAAGAAATTGATGCGCTGGAGAAGCAGCGCGAAGAGGAGCGTGCCCGCGAGAAAATGAAGTTCGAGCATGCTCAGGCGCTGTCGTTACAGCAGGAGGCACAGGCCGCCGCTGCGGAGTTGCTGCCGCAACAGGCCGCTGACAATACCCCCTTTGTCCGCGACGACAAGAAGGTAGGGCGCAACGATGCATGCTTCTGCGGATCCGGCAAGAAATTCAAACAGTGTCACGGGAGATTGAGTTGAGCATCATGAGTGAATCTCATATCAAGGCGGCAGATCTGCACAAGGTTGAAGGGGTTCGCGTCGCCGCCGTCCAGGCTGGTGTCCGGTACAGGAACAGACTGGATCTGGTGGTGATGGAAATTGCCCCTGGCTCGACGGTAGCGGGTGTCTTCACACTCAATGCCTTCTGTGCCGCGCCGGTGCAACTGTCCAGAAAGCACCTCAAGGACAGCGGCGGGCAGATCCGGTATCTGCTGATCAACACCGGCAATGCCAATGCAGGCACCGGTCAGAAAGGCCTCGATGATGCGCTGTCATGCTGTGCAAATCTGGCCGCACAGACCGGGGTTCCGGTCAGCGCCGTACTGCCGTTTTCCACCGGGGTAATCGGCGAGAATCTGCCCGTCGACAAGATCGTAGCCGGGGTCCCCAACGCGTTGACTGCGTTGGGTGACAACTGGCTCGACGCTGCCAAAGGCATCATGACCACGGACACGCGACCCAAAGCGCGCTCGGTCGTAGTCAATTGCAATGGGCGGCCGGTCACCATCACCGGCATCGCCAAGGGCGCCGGCATGATCAAGCCCAACATGGCGACTCTGCTCAGTTTCGTGTTTACGGATGCGGGCATCGCTCAACCAATGTTGCAGAAGTTACTTAACGGCGTGGTGGATCAGTCGTTCAACAGAATCACTGTAGATGGCGACACGTCCACCAACGACTGCTGTGTGCTGGTGGCCACGGGCAAGAGCGGCGTAAACCTCAGCGAGGCCGATCTGGCTGCGTCGACCGACTTCGAGGACGCTCTGCAGGCGCTGGTCAAGGAGCTGGCGAAAAACATCATTCGTGATGCCGAAGGCGCGAAGAAATTCGTTACAGTCGATATTCAGGGTGGCGCTGATACTGGCGAGTGCCTGAAGGTGGCCTATGCCATCGCCGAGTCGCCACTGGTGAAAACTGCTCTGTCTGCGTCTGATCCAAACTGGGGGCGTATTCTGGCCGCCATCGGCAGAGCAGGACTGCATGAACTGGATGTGGGGCGCATTTCCATTCGCCTGGGTGAGGTTTACATCGTCGAGAACGGCACTCTGGCTACCAGCTACCGTGAGGCGCTCGGGCAGGCCGAGATGAGCAAACCGGCCATCGATATCACAGTCAATCTGGCGCGTGGCAATGCCCGTGAGATCGTGTGGACCTCTGATCTGTCCGAGGAATATGTCCGCATCAACGCCAGCTATCGCAGCTGAACCCAGCGCCTGACGGGAACACATGACGGGAAAAGTAGCTCAGCGCATCGTTCATGTGGCTGTTGGAGTCATCGTTGATGACGCAGGGCAAGTGCTGATCGCGCTCCGCCCCGAAGGCGTCCATCAGGGTGGGCTCTGGGAATTTCCTGGCGGCAAGTGCGAGCCCGGCGAGCGCGTCGAAGACGCTCTGCGCCGGGAACTGCATGAGGAATTGGGAATCACGGTGCTGCGTCAGCAGCCTCTGTGTCTGATCCGCCAT
>CAIRBI010000307.1 GCA_903876785.1 uncultured Gammaproteobacteria bacterium | reverse complement strand
CTATGGCGATCTCCTCGCTGCGAGGTGAGCTGAATACGATCAATGATGATGTGGAGCGCTTGATTCAGGTGATGGATCAGGCGATCAGCGAATCTGACCGTTTCATCGCCGAGATGCGCACGTCTTCCACCTGAAAACGAAAAGGCCGACCCCGGTTCTCACTGGGGTCGGCCTTTGTCAGAGTGCTTGCACAATCAACTTCAGAGGTCGAATGTGTAGCCTACGGTCAGTATGTCTTCGCTGAGGTGAATATTGGACTCGCCACCGCCAAACGGTGCTGGAATCGACCCTTTGCCATTCACAGTTTCTTTAAAGGCGTGCGTATAGGCAACGCTCCACTCGCCACCGGCTGCCGTCTTCCAGCTTGCACCCAGGCTCAGGTGGTCGCGCACTGTGCCCGGAGCTAGCAGGCTGAAGAAGGTCTCGGAGGCCGGAATCGGCTGATCGGCACGGCTGATGCCGGCACGCAGAGTCAGCTTGTCGCTGTACGCATAGACAGCACCTAGTTTGATGACAGAGATGTCATCCCAGCCGAAGCCACCGCCGTTCGCGCTGCCCAGAGGATTGCCGGCTAGCAGGTTCTGCAGCGGATTGCCCACGGACTTGATGGTGCTGTATTCGATCTTCTGCCAGTCGGCAGC
The DNA here is from genome assembly GCA_903876785.1 of uncultured Gammaproteobacteria bacterium. GTDB lineage: Bacteria > Pseudomonadota > Gammaproteobacteria > Pseudomonadales > Pseudohongiellaceae > UBA5078. The sequence continues at coordinate 4,165 of CAIRBI010000307.1, read as the reverse complement.
CACTGTCAGCACTGCGCTGGCCTTCCAGGAGGTGCCCAGCCCATAGGTCTTGGGAATGTCGAAGCCGCCGCGCTCTGCGAACAGGCCGCTGTACTTGCTGAAACGCTCCATGTTGAATTCGGAGGACCAGGTGGCGCCGAGGCTCAATGTCGGGGTGATCTGGCCAATCCACCCCAGTTTCAGTCCCCAGCCGTTGGAGGAATCAACGCCTTCGTTGGTCACGCGTCCCGGTGCGGCAGAGAAGAAGCGGTTGTCAAAGGCGCCCACGCCCTTCATTTCGAAGCGCTGATACGCGTAGGTCACGCCGATTGCAAGTGACTGGCTCTCGATTGGCTGGTAGGCCAGAGTCGGGGTAATGAAGACCTGTTCGAGGTTCACGCCTGCGTGACCCTTGGAGCCGAAGGCCGCCAGCGGGTTGGTGCCGTAGTCGGTATTCATGCCGCCGTTGCCGTAAACGGCCAGACCTGCAGAGAGCTTTTCGTTCAGCTCGCGCACATAGCCTGCTTCCGGGATTACGAAGAACCGCGAATCGTCAGCATCATAGCTGCCATTGGCGCCTGCACGGTTACCGACGATCTTGGCGCCTCGCGAGGGACGGAAGTAGCTGGCACCGATGTCCAGACGATTGCCGACCAGCGCAATACCGGCCGGATTGTTGGCGGCAGCCAGGCTGTCCTGGGCCAGCGCAATGCCGACACCTGCAACTGCCTGTGAGCGCACGCCGAAGCCATGGGTAAAGTAACCGTTGGTGGCCGAGGCCGCCGCTGGCAAGATCAGCGCCGCTATGGCTGCCGAGAGCAGTGATACACGTTTGGACAAAATATTCTCCTTGATCAGTTCGGATAGGCGTACTCGCGGGGTGCAATCACCGCCGCACAAAAAACTGGGCGGGACGATACTCTTTTCCGGCCTCGCGGTAAATTCATCAAAACTGCTAAAGATATAAGCTGGAGGAATAAGTCCATTGAGGAGATCACCGATGTTGAAAACGATGTTTGTTGCTGCTGGCCGGATGCGCCGGTCCGCAGATCAGCAACCCCAACCGCACTAAGCTGCGTCTGCAGGACATTGTCTACAACATCGATCTGGAAGGGCAGCGCATTCTCAGTGGCGTGTCCAATCAGCTACCCGCTATCGCTGCTTAAGGCACCGGCGTGACAGTCTCCAGTACACGCTCAATGCCAATATCGGCAGCGGCGGCCGTTTGCGCCGCTAGTCAAGCAACCAGGGGAGCAAGACGCAGCCGGAACTCCCGCCGTACCAGGATGAAGCTGACCACTGCCTGCACCGTCACCGAAAGGATGGAGACATACCACACCTGATTGATGGTGAAGCCGGGCTGGTACTTCAGAAATACAGCCAGTGGCAGGAATACCAATATCCGTGCGCCAGAGCTCAGCATCGCCGGGCGGGTGTTGCCCAGCCCCTGGAATATCCCGGAGCAGGCGAACACTACACCCTGGGCGATGAAGTTCAGCGAGATCAGCTGCAGGAACACCGAGCCGACGGCGATCACCTCTTCCTCGCTCGTGAAGAAGCCCACCAGCAAGTCAGACTTCCACTGCATCAGCACGGTCACTACCACCATCACGACGCCGTTCAGCATGATGCCCTTGTAACAAGTCTCGCGTACCCGGTCGTGCCGACCTGCGCCATAGTTCTGCCCGGCAATGGGGCCCAGGGCGAACGCAATCGCCATGGTGGGCATGAAGATCGACTGCATGATGCGGCCGCCGATGCTGAAGCCGGCCTGAGCAGCGGCTCCGAAATCCTGAATCAGCCAGTACACCGCGGAGAAGTACACGAACAGCAGCAGCATTTCGCCGCCCGCTGGCAGACCGATGTCGAGCATTCGCTTCCAGATTGCAAAGCGGGGCCGCCACAGCGAGCTGTCGAAGGACACGTATTTTTCCAGCTTGATGAAGTAAAACGTCAGCATGACGACACCGGCCAGCACCGAAATCGAGCTGGCCAGGCCTGCGCCCATCACCCCGAGGGCGGGGCCGGGGCCCCAGCCTGCGATCATGATTGGTGCGAGGATCGTGTTGAGAACCACGGTGATGATCTGCACTACCATGCCGGGCTTGACCAGCCCGGTGGCACGCAGTGACGAGGCCATGGCTATCATTGGAAACTGCAATGCCATGCCGGGCAGAAACCAGTACAGGAAGGTTACGCCCTCGCGACGCGCACCCTCGTCGGAGGCAATTCCCGCCAGATAGACATCGGCCAGCAGCAGACCGCCGATCAGCGTGATCACGGCAAAGACGGCGGCTACCACCAGCGACTGGTTGAAGACCAGATTGGCTTCCTGCTGATCCTTGCGGCCCACGGCCTGAGCGATCAGCGCGACCGCACTCACTCCCAGCACCTGAGTCAGCGCCATGATCATGAACATCAGCGTGCCGCCGGCGCCGACTCCGGCCACCGCGTCATCGCCCAACGCGGCCACGAAATACAGATCCACCAGCAGATACAGGGTCTGGAATATCATGCCCGCCGCCATGGGTGCGGCCATGCCGATGATAAGAGGAGTCATGGAACCCTGGGTGAGGTCTTTCATTGCATTGGATCCTGGCACGGCCTGTTGAAGGTGGCGCAATCTAGCAGATGCCTCCGCTTTAAAGAAGCATGGCAGGTGGGTAATCGACGGGATGAAAAAATTCTGCTTTGGGCGTTCGGGACTTTATGGGAGGATGCCTGAGCCATGAACTTCCAACGAACAGATCCGGGTATGCCTATCGTGAGCAGGACTATGAAAAGAATCAGTGTCGCCGTCATCATGATGACAATCTTCGCAGGCGCCAGCGCACAGGAAAATCGCATCGATGTGGTGCGCCCCGACGCGCCGGAGCTGAGTGCCTTCGGCCGCTTTGATATCGGTGTGCGCACCATGCGCTTCACCGACGCAGGCCGTGTCGACGTCGTCAACACCAAACCGGGCGAGCAGGCGCCGTTGTATGACCGGCACCTCAATGTCGAGATATGGTATCCGGCCGAGCTTGGTGATCGCGGCACCCGTGGCGGCGAGTACACCACCGAGACCCGCAATCTGCAGATTACCGCGACGCTGCACGGACAGGCGGTCAGAGATGCTGCACCACTGGCCCTGCTGGGCAATTTCCCGCTGGTGATCCTCTCCCACGGCTACCCCGGCAATCGCTATCTGATGAGTCATCTCGGTGAGAACCTCGCCAGCAAGGGCTACGTCGTTGCGTCCATAGATCACACCGACAGCACGTATCAGAACCAGCAGCCCATCGCGAGCACGCTCTACAACCGCGCCAAAGACCAGCGCTTCGTTCTGCAGGCCATTGCCGATTACGCCGGGGAGTTCGGCAGCTTTCTGTCCGGGCTGGTGAATGTCAATATCACGGCCATTGTCGGCTTTTCGATGGGTGGCTACGGCATGCTCAACAACCTCGGAGCGCCTTACAGCGAGAGCGTGATAGAAGCGCAGATCGCACCGCCCAATCGCCTGTTGAGCGAGCTGACGGCGGCGGATCCGGACTATCGCAAGAATCTCGATCCGCGCATCCGGGCGGGAGTGGCAATCGCGCCCTGGGGCATGAACACCGGCTTCTTCGATGCCGAAGTGCTGCAAGGCATCACGCTGCCCACGCTCTACGTCGCGGGCAGTGTGGACGGCACGGCCGGTTACCAGGAGGGCACGCGCGCGGTCTTCGAGAGCGCGGTGAACAGTGACCGCCTGCTGCTGACCTTCGTCAATGGTGGTCACAGCGTCGCAGCCCCGATTCCGCTGCCGGTGGAAATCCTCAATAGCGAGGATCAAGCGGGCGCCGGGCATTACACCGATGCGGTATGGGACAGCGTGCGCAGCAACAATATTCTGCAGCACTTCGTGACGGCGTTCCTGGATCTGCACCTGAAGGGCGACCAGAACAGAGAGGCATATCTGAACCTCATTCCTGACCCGGTTGCGGGCATCTATTCGATGCGTGATGGTCAGCCGACCTCTGAACATAATTACTGGAAAGGATTCGCACTGGGAACCGCCGTGGGACTGACACTGGAGCATCGCCGCCCGGGGGAGTGATGCTTGCCTGCCCGACCACCGCCTGCGCTATACTTGCGCCGTTTTTAATTTGAGGATGATTGCATGGAACGTCTGATTGAAAGCCTGATGCTCAAGGCCCGCTGGTTG
>CAIRBI010000306.1 GCA_903876785.1 uncultured Gammaproteobacteria bacterium | reverse complement strand
TGTGGGAGCGGGCCCGCCCGCGATGAAGCTTGACCACTTGCTTCATCGCGGGCGGGCCCGCTCCCACAGTGGAGCCTTAGACAGGCAGCTTGCGCAGTTCCGCCACTACCAGATCCCCGAAAGCGCTGGTGTCGATCATCTTGACGTCTGCACCCGGCTTGGAAAGGTCTGGTGTTGAATAGCCCTGGGCAAACACGCTCTGCATCGCATGCCAGACATTCTTTGCCTCTTTCTCCATGCCGAAGCTCATTTCCAGCATCATCGCTACAGAGCCAATCATGGAATAGGGATTCGCAATATTCTTGCCAGCGATGTCAGGAGCAGAACCATGTGAAGGCTCGTAGTAAGCCTTGTTGTCGCCCAGACATGCAGATGGCATCAGGCCGAGGGAGCCGAGAATGCCTCCTCCCTGATCGCTGAGGATGTCTCCAAACATGTTCTCCATCACCATGACGTCGAACTGGCGAGGATTCAGGCACAGGTAAGTAGCGGCAGCATCTACCAGGATGTGAATGACCTTGACCTCGGGATAATCTCTGGCGACCTCTTCTATGATCTCGTTCCACAGCACACTGGACTTCAGCACATTGCTCTTGTGGATGTTGTGCAGCACCTTTTTGCGCTTCATTGACGTATCAAAAGCGACTTTGGCGATTCGACGAATCTGATCTTCGTCATACTCAAGGGTCTCCTTTACATAACGGATGCCCTGTTCGTTGATGCCGCTTTCCTTCTCGCCAAAATACAGACCGCCGACCAGTTCCCGGATAATCATGATATCGATGCCATCACCGATGATCTCTTTCTTCAAGGGAGAGAAGTGTGCGAGTCCCTGAGGCAGAAATACGGGCCGAAAATTAGCATAGGTGTTGTAGCGTCGGCGTAGTGGCAGCAGTGCGCCACGTTCGGGTTGCTTGTCGACCGGTATCTTCTTGGAGTCTTCATGATTCAATCCAATCGGTCCCTTGAGGATGGCGTCTGCCTCGTCGCAGATTTTCTTGGTCTGTTCTGGGAATGGGTCTCCGCACTCAAAATAGGCGCTGGCGCCAAAGGGGGCGTGAATCAGTTCGAACTCAACGTCGTTACGCTCCTCGATCAGTTTGAGAACCTTGACTGCCTCGACCATGATTTCCGGGCCGATGCCATCGCCATCCAGCAATGCGATCTTGTACTTGCTCATGAGTGTCCTGATGCTAATAGTCAGTTGGCCGCGAGGCCGGAGTAAAAAGAGGCGCGTAATTTAACACGCTGGCCGTCAGGGGAACAAGGCAATGCAGGCGGGAGGCACACGGGAGAAATGTAAGCGCACGTCCGGATGCGCATTGGGCAATCCGGGCATGACCACGATAAGGACTGGATCAGAACAAGACGGAAACCTGTCGAATGAAGATAATCAGCAAGATAGCGACAACAATATAGGTGACCGAGTCACCGACTTCGAAGCCGAAAAATCTCTTGGGCTTTTGATCGTTGTGATTGAAGCTCATTACAGCAACTCTCCAGAAGGTCGGAAAAGACCTCATCTTGACACAGGTTGCCGTCGTTTTGCCATAAGCATGCTCGTTTCATGGACGGTTTTCTATATTGAATTCATCGCGTTGAGGAAAAAATCGCGAAAAACGATGGGTGGTTGATCAAGTTTTGGCCAGAGATAAGAGATACGGGTCAACCGCAAAGTTTTCTTGTAAGATGCCTGCCTGTTCGATGTGGGCGCAATTCGTCGCTCCCAAAATCATCCTTGGTAGATTACATTTCATGACACATAACGATGTGCTGCGCCGAATTCGTTACATCTTCGATCTGAATGACAACCACATGATCGAGGTGTTCGCCTGTGCCGATCATACGGTGACCAGAGAGCAGATTTGTGCCTGGCTCAAGCAGGAGACTGACCCCGGTTATCAGGAAATTGATGACATGCAGATGGCGATCTTCCTAAACGGCTGGATCAATGCCCGACGTGGTCGGCGAGAAGACAATCAGCCAGGCCCGGAGGGGCATCTGACCAACAATATGATCCTGATGAAGCTGCGAATTGCGCTGAATCTTCAATCCGAAGATATCCTGACTCTGCTCGAGGAGACGGGGCTCATATTCAGCAAGCACGAATTGACAGCCCTGTTCCGTAAACCAGGGCATAAGCATTATCGGCGTTGCGAGGATCAGGTTTTACGCAATGTTCTGAAGGGCTTGCAGCAGCGCTTTCGCAATGACGAGACTCCGCAGATTCTGGCTGAATCAGCGGCTCAAACTCAAGCCCATGATGTGTGGAAGCGCAGCTGAGCCAATGTGGATGCGTTACGAAGCGTCCACAGCGTGCAGCTCTCTCGCTAGAGACAGGGAAGGGAATTGGTGCGCCAGTTCCGTCCATTTCAATATTTCAAGCGACCCATCCTGATTTTCAACCAATGCTGTGCAGCTCTCTACCCAGTCGCCGGTGTTGCAGTACAGCGTGTCTCCGAAATAAGTCATCTCCGCGTGGTGAATATGTCCGCAAACCACACCATCCAGGTTCTGAGCGCGAGCCGAATTCACCACGGTTTCTTCATATTTTCCAATGTAACTGACCACGTTCTTGACTTTGTGTTTCAGATGCGAAGCAATTGACCAGTAAGGCAGCCCTATCATTTCCCGTATGCGATTGAGCAGTCGGTTGACGAACAGCAACTGACCGTACATTGAAGAGCCGAGTTTCGCCAGCAGTGGGCTGATCTTGATGACCGTATCGAACTGGTCGCCGTGCAGAATCAACAGACGCTTGCGGTCGGCAGTCGCATGAATGGCGGTGTCGAGAACATGTATGTTGTCGAACGACTGGCTGCAATAGGCTCTCGCCACTTCATCATGATTTCCGGGTGTGTATACCACCATCGTGCCAGATGCAGCCTTCTGCAAAATGCAGTTGACGACTTCCTGATGTGCTGTTGGCCAATACGCCTTCTTGCGCATCTCCCAGCCGTCGAATATGTCGCCAATCAGATAGAGATAATCCGATTTGGTGGATTGCAGGAAATGGAGGAGGAATTCTGCCTGACAGCCTCGGAATCCGAGGTGCACGTCGGAGATGAAAATACTGCGGTATTTTTGTTTGCGCAGGGGCTTTTCAGCAATCATTACATGGCCTCATGGTTGCAGATTTGCAGCGTACGATAACCTCCAGTTGTGACGGTGGCATGACACTGTGATGGCGTTCGCGTGACCGCAGGGAAGCATCATGCGAACTGTCACAATCGATCAGTAGAATACGCGGTCATAGAAGAGGAGGCTTGGATCGCAATGAGCAGAATCATTTACGGAGTCTCGGGCGAGGGTTCGGGGCATTCATCGCGCGCCAGGGAGATGGTGCGGCACCTGCAGGAGCGTGGGCACGAGGTAAAAGTCGTGTCATATGATCGTGGCTATCGCAATCTCGCAGAGGATTTCGATTGTCTGCGCGTGGAAGGTCTGCGAATTATCAGTCGCAACAATCGCGTCAGCGCATTGGGCACAGTCTGGGACAATCTGCGCAGAGGTCGCCGCGCCTGGCAGCGCCTTCGCGAATTGCGCACGCTGTTCACAAGTTTTCGTCCCGACTGTGTCATCACGGACTTCGAGCCGTCTACAGCCTGGCTCGCTCGTATTCACAAGTTGCCCCTGATAAGTCTCGATAACCAGCATCGCATGCGTTACATGAAATTCGATGTGCCTGGCTGGTTGCGATTCGAGCAATGGCAAACCCGGGCCATCATTCGGCTGATGATTCCCGATCCGGATGTCGCGCTGACAATCACTTTCTTTCGCGGGGAGGTCACCAATGCCAGGACTTTTCTGTTTGCTCCTATTCTGCGCAGGGAAGTGTGCTTATTGCAGGCGCGACAGGGAGATTTTCATTTGGTCTACATGACGGGCCAGTTTGATTCTCTCGTTGCGACGCTCAGGCAGTTCCCCTCACACCGCTTTGTTGTTTATGGATACAACGATCAGGGACGCAGCCGGCGAGGCACTGGCGAAAATTTGGAGTTCCGCGAATTCAGCACGGACGGGTTTCTCCAGGATCTGGCTGCCTGTCAGTCAGTAATAGCCACGGCCGGGTTCACACTGATCAGTGAGGCGATGTATCTGCAAAAGCCCTACCTGGCCTTTCCCATGCACGGGCAGTTTGAGCAGAAACTGAATGCTTTGTGTCTGGAGCGCCTTGGCGTGGGTATGGATGGTAATAACGCCGATTGCGAAACTCTTGCCGAGTTCTTTCTGCGCATGCCCACGCTAGCGGCCCAATATCGACGGCAGCAAGAGTCGTCACAGGAATCTCTGCAGAAGGAGTGTTGCAACGACGAGATCAAAGCAAAGCTTGATTCGCTGCTCAATGGCGATCTGGCATTACTAAAACATCCCCGCCTCTAGCCCACCTCGGAAAGACGTTCCCGTCATCATTTCTATTTCTTATGCGCGCTCAAATATGGTGCAATTGCCTTCCGCCATAAACTACAGGAAGCGATTATGACAGTTGGTCTCGAGGCAAATCTCAACGCCGTATTTCAGGACGTCCTGCGCCGCAATCCCGGCGAAAGCGAGTTTCATCAGGCTGTCCTGGAAGTGCTGGAGACATTGGCGCCGGTGCTCTCCAAATACCCAGAATTTGCCGAAAAGAAGATCATCCAGCGCATCTGCGAACCGGAGCGGCAGATTATTTTTCGTATTCCATGGCAGGACGACAAGGGGCAGATCCAGATCAATCGTGGCTTCCGCGTGCAGTTCAACAGTGCTCTGGGCCCTTACAAGGGAGGGATGCGCTTTCACCCGTCGGTTTATCTGGGAATTATCAAGTTTCTGGGGTTCGAGCAGATTTTCAAGAACGCGCTGACAGGCCAGGCCATTGGTGGAGGCAAGGGCGGAAGTGACTTTGATCCAAAGGGAAAATCTGACGACGAGATCATGCGCTTTTGCCAGAGCTTGATGACGGAGTTGCATCGTTACCTCGGCGAACACACAGATGTTCCTGCGGGCGATATCGGAGTTGGCGGGCGCGAAATCGGCTACCTGTTCGGGCAGTACAAGCGCCTGACGAACCGCTTTGACTCAGGTGTATTCACAGGCAAGGGGCTGGGCTGGGGTGGCAGTCTCGCCCGCACCGAGGCAACTGGCTACGGTGTGGTGTTCTTTACCCAGGAAATGCTCCAGGCTCGAGGCGATTCCCTTGAGGGCAAGACCGTCGTGGTGTCCGGTTCTGGCAACGTGGCGATATATGCCATCGCCAAGGCGACCGAGTTCGGTGCCAAAGTCATCGCCTGCTCAGATTCGGACGGCGTGATTGTGGACGAGCATGGTCTGGATATCGGTTTGCTCAAACGCATAAAGGAAGTCGAACGTCGTCGGATCAGCACTTACGCCGACTTGAAGAAGGGGTCGCGCTACATCCAAGGTGGCAATATCTGGAGTATCCCCTGTCAGGTCGCGCTGCCCTGTGCTACTCAAAACGAACTCGATGGTGCCGCTGCGAAATTGCTTCTTCAGAATGGTTGCATTGCTGTGGTTGAGGGGGCCAACATGCCCACGACCCCAGCGGGTATCCATCTCTTCCAGACGGCCAAAATCGCCTATGCGCCGGGCAAGGCGGCCAATGCCGGCGGGGTGGCCACCAGTGCGCTGGAAATGCAGCAGAATGCTTCGCGGGACTCCTGGAGCTTCGAATATACCGAGAAGCGCCTGCACCAGATCATGATCAACATTCACCGCGATTGTTATGAGACAGCCGAAGAGTTTGCGATGCCTGGCAATTACGTGGCAGGTGCCAATATTGGCGGATTCATTCGTGTGGCGAAATCGATGGTTGCCATGGGATTGATCTAAGGATGGGCAATTCGGGAAGATGCAACAGGGTGTGACGCAATAACCCTGAATTTATTACGGATTATCGTAAGTTAGCCAACTGAATTTCTGCCTGCAGATGGATTCATCTTGGCGACGGTGGTACATTACCAGCGTTTGCAATTGCTCCTCCCTGACAGAATTCAGGTCGGAAGCATGGAAATACAAAGTATCTCAGCGCCTTAGACGCTGAAACTCCATTTAGTTAGAAAAATCAGACATGGGGCCCCACAAAGTGAACATCACCCTAACACGCAGACGATTCATCAAAAGCGTTATCTTCTCTGCCGCTGCCGCCAGCAGCGGTGCGGGATGGTATATGGCTTCTGCCGCGTCAAACCCGGCAGGCGGCGTAGAGCGCCTGGTATCCATCAACGTCAATGGCCGCGTGCGGCGCGTTGACGTACTCCCGCAAGAAACTCTTGCGCACACTCTTCGATACAAGCTCGGTCTGACCGGCACCAAGGTTGCTTGCAACCGTGGCGAGTGCGGCGCTTGCACCGTGCTGATCGACGACGTCAACTACTACTCCTGCTCCACCCTGACGCACAACGTCAAGGATCGCGCAGTTCTGACAGTAGAAGGGCTGCGCGCTGAAGACGGTACTCTGCACCCAGTGCAGGCAGCATTCATCCAGGAACTCAGCCCGGCGTGCGGCTTCTGTACCTCAGGTCAGGTCATGTCTGCCGTGGCTCTGCTGAAAGCCAATCCGAAACCAACACGCCAGCAAGCACGCGATGCAATGTCAGGAAACCTCTGCCGTTGCGGGGCTTATGATCACTATCTGAACGGCGTAATGCGCGCCTCGGGGCAACTGTCATGACCTATATGCACATTGGTAAAGATTTCACTCCGCCAGACGTAGAAGCAAAAGTCACTGGTGCGGCTCGCTACACTGAAGATTTTCGTAAAGACGGCATGGTGTTCGCCCGTCTGCTGACCAGCCCGCTGCCCAGCGGTCGTGTTGTCAGCATCGATGCGTCTGAGGCACTGGCAATGGAAGGAGTACTCGGTGTCTTCACCGCAGACGACCTGCCACCGTCGCTGCCACCCGCCAACCCGGCACTGGCCAAAGATTTCATTACTTACATCGGTCAGCCCATTCTGGCTGTGGCTGCTGAAAGCGATCTGATAGCCGAGAATGCGATCGAGAAGATCAAGATCGTATTCGAGCGTCGTCCGTTCGTGACTGATCCTCTGGATACACTTATCGAAGGCGGTCCGGATCCTTATCCGTCAGGCAACACCCTGATCAGAAACGCCGCTGCGGGCGCGGCTGCTGCGGGTACCACTGCATCCGGAACAGACGTTGGTCGTATCAAGTGGTCGCTGGACCAGGTGACAGCTTTCCGCAATGGCCGCGAGCCAGTAGGCGCGACCTTCGGTGACGAGTGGACGTATGGGGATGTGGCTGCGGAATTTGCGCAGTGCAAGACCATTGTTGAAGAACCCTTTGTGACTATCGGTTATCCGCACCATTCACTGGAGCCACGTTCCGGCATGGCGTACTGGGAAAATGGCAAGTGCTACTTCCACGGTTCTCTGCAGAGCCACACGGTAGGTCACGCACAACTGTCGGCTATGCTTGAAATCGACCCTGCCAACCTGGTTTTCATCAACGAAAACACCGGCGGCGGTTTCGGCTCCAAGATTTTCCCGTACCCTATCATGGCAGTGACCGGCAAATTTGCCCGTAAACTGAACCGCCCTCTGCAAATGCGTATTACCCGTGAAGAGGAGTTCTACATCGGCTCCGCTCGCTCCGGTATGCAAGGCTGGCTCAAGGTCGGTCTTAAGGACGACGGCAAGGTCGGCGCGGTTGACGTGATCATCGTCAACGACGCAGGTTCAGGCGGTGGCGGCAGCGCCAGCTCCTCAGCCGAGCACATCTCCATAATGTATCAGCCGGCAGCCATGCGTTTCCGTGGCGTCGCTCTGTACACCAATACCACTCCGCGCGGTGCGCAGCGTGGCCCGGGCCAGAACGAAATGGCTTCTGTACTTGCGCCGATCATGGACAAGGCCGCCAGAGAGGGTGGTTTCGATCGCCTTGCAGTGCGTCGTGCCAACGCGCCACGTCCGGATGCGAAGTTCGGCCCCCGTCAGGGCGGTCTCTCCAGCTCTTATATGCCGGAGGCCATCGAAAAGGCGGCTGCCATGTTCCGTTGGGATGAGCGAGTCGCTCAGCCCAAGGTAACGGCCAACAACAAGGTACGCGGAATCGGCCTCGGCATGGGTTATCACTCAGCTGGCGCCAATGGTTACGACGGTCTGCTGCGTATTGGCACAGATGGCAAGATTTATCTGCACACCGGTGTCGGTAACCTCGGTACCTACTCTTACGCAGGTGTTCTGCGAGCTTCTGCTGAAGCGCTGCAGTGCAGCTGGGAAAATTGTGTGGTGGTTTATGGCAACAGTGAGCTGAACCTGCCTCACAGCACCTACCAGGGTGGCAGTAACACGATATTCACCGAAACTCGCTCCAGCCACGTCGCTGCGCTCGATGCCATCAGGAAACTGAAGGAAATCGCTGCTGCAGAACTCGGTGGTGCTGCGGATGACTACAGTGTTGGTGGTGAGCGTGTGTTCCTGACAAGCGATCAAGCCAAAGGTCTGACGTTCGCTGAAGCAGCACAGAAAGCCATTGATCTGGGCGGCGAGTACAGCGGCCAGGTTTACCCGGAAGACATCAACGCCACTACAAAGCGTTCCGTTGAAGCAATGAAAGGCACCGGTCTGATCGGTGTTGCCAAGGACACACTGCCCAAAGAGGGCACTGCACCTGGCTTCGCAATCGCTTTCGTCGAGATCGAAATGGATCTGGACACTGGCAAGTACGACATCACCGATTACACCGCTGTTGCCGAGTGCGGCACTGTGGTGCACCCGCAGGGCCTGAGTCAGGCCATGAACGGTGGCGGTGTGTGGGGTATCGGCATGGCAGGCTATGAGCGCCACGTCTATGACCCGCAGAACGGTCTGCCTGCCAACGTGGGCTTCTACCAGGCCAAGCTGCCGACATACCTCGACGTTCCGGCCAAGATGCTGACAGCTGGCATGGATATGCCTGATCCGCAGAGTCCTGTTGGCGCCCGTGGAATCGGCGAGCCAGCCCAGGGTTGTGGTGCTGCCGCACTGATGAGCGCCATCTCCGACGCACTTGATGGACATTTGTTCAACCGCACGCCGGTCACTCCGGACATGATCGTGAATCATGTCGCGCAGAATGGCTTCAATACCGGCGAATTGAAAACGAATACATTCTGAGGTTTTTAAAATGCCATCAAATGACAATATGCCAGAAATGAGCCTCTACCAGCCTGTGCAGGTAGAGGATGCTATAAGCCTTGCCGGTACTTTGGCCGAGCGGGGATGGTTGGTAGGCGGTGGACAAGACACGTACGGCTGGATCAAGGACCGCGCCAAGCGCCCGGAAGCCCTGATCGATCTGAACGGTATTGAGTCCATGCGTGGTATCAGTGAAACGGCCGACGGCATCGAAATTGGTGCCTTGGTCACGCTGACCGAACTGGCCAACAACGCGCTGATCCAAGAGCGTTATTCACTGCTGTCATCTGCAGCCGGTCGTGTGGCCAGCCCGCAGATTCGCAACATCGGCACGCTGGGCGGCAACGTCGCTCAGGACGTACGCTGCTGGTACTACCGACGCGGGCTCAATTGCTACCGCGCCGGGGGTAACCTCTGCTACGCCGATACGCCGGAAGGCCAGAACCGTGAGCACGCCTTGTTTGGTGCCAGCCGTTGTGTGGCGGTAACGCCAAGCGACACGGCTCCTGCACTGGTTGCGCTGGAAGCACAGATGGTTATTCGCAATGCCGGTGGCGAGCGCGTTGTGGCCGCGGAAGATTTCTTCGTCGGACCCGATGTCGATATCCTCCGAACGACAGTGCTGCGTCCCGGTGACGTCCTCACCTCTGTTCGTATCCCTGCCAAGTGGGCGAATGCCGAGTTCTACTTCGAAAAAGTAGCGGACCGCAATGTCTGGGACTTCGCACTGGTCAGCATCGCTGCTGCCATGAGGGTCACTAACGGAACGATTGAAGAGTCACGCATGGTCGCTGGCGCGGTGGAATGTATTCCACGCCGATTGACCTCTGTAGAGCAGGCGATTCAAGGCCGTGCCCGCAATCAGGAAACAGCTGATGCGGTAGCGTCTCTGGCTAGCCAAGGTGCCACGCCCTTGAACTACAACCACTTCAAGATGCCGTTGATGAACAATCTGGTGAAGCGCGCACTGACCGTGTGATGCGCTGCCAAGTTCAGATCTGCTGACAGGCTCGCCAAGGCTCAAAAGCCCTGGCGGGCCTGTTGCTTTCTGGTGTCCTGAAACCTCACCTGTCTTTCTCGCGCGTGCGCGCAGCCAGCTTGATCACTGCCATGACTGATAACGGAAATCTCTACGCCGACCTTTCCGGCTATTACGACCAGTTCTGCGCCGAAGTGGACTACGCGGAGCAATGTGCATTTGCCGAGCGCGCGTTTGAGTGTTTTGCGGTGTCCGGCGGGCGGGACTATCTGGACCTGGCCTGCGGCACCGGCCAACATTTGTTGCACATGCTGAAGCGAGGATTTGCGGGCACTGGCCTGGACAACAGCGCCGCGATGCTCGAGCTGGCCGAGGCGAGGTGCCCGACAGCGCGGTTTCTGCTCTGCGATCTGACTGCCTTCGACCAAGCAGCCGAGTTCGATCTCATCACCTGCTTCCTCTATTCGATCCACTACAGCCATCCCACTTCTGCGTTGCAGCAAACTCTGCAGCGGGCCTGGCACGCGCTCAAACCCGGTGGACTGTTCCTCTTCAACACGGTCGACGTCGGCGGCATCAGCAATCAGCGCAGCACTATCACCAGTGTGGTTGATGGGGATGTGCGGCTGAGCTTCGAGTCGGGCTGGCGCTACAGCGGGGAGGGGGAGACACTTGATCTGTTGCTTGGCATAACCCGTGAATCTGTTGCAGACGGGGTTAAACACTGGACAGACCATCACACCATGACGGCAATATCTCTGCTGCAACTGCAGAACATGCTCACGGATACAGGGTTCGAGGTCACGCTCCTGGAGCATGATTACCAGCGTCTGATTCCCTGGAATGGCAAGAGTTTCAATGCGCTGGTCGCGGCGCGCAGGCCTTGATTCACCTGCGCTGGATGAACAGCTCAGGATGCAGGCCGCCCTCATAGTAATTCTCGCCACTGGAAAGCGCCGACTGCATCTGTTCTAGAGATTCCTTCGAGTCGGCGGTGATGTCCCAGCGCTGCAGCCGAGCGGATTTGCCGCCATTCCCCTGTTGATTGACGATGCGTGCGCTGCCCCCGCCTTGAAGTTCGAGACGCCACTCGAATATATTGGCTTCACTGTCCCCCCTGAAGGGCGCTCCAAAGACTGAGATCAGCATCGCCACGGTCGTACTGACCTCCACTTGGCAGGCGGGACTGTCGTGACCGGAGGTGGTAGTTTGATTACTCATGACAGTGACTCCTCGAGAGTTTTCGGCGGTGGTGTGTGATTCTGGATAATACGAGAAAGTGCAGATATTTAGCACCGATACTTTACAGGAGCGTTGCCTCGAAAGTCTGTTCTCGGCTAGAGTTCGGCCACACCTCCGAGAATACTTCCTGATGTCCAGTTACCGCTACCGTGATCTTGCCCTGCACGAACTCCTCGATCTCGCTCAGGGGCGCGCGGGGCACAAGCCTGATTCTCGCGCGCAGTATCATCTGGGGTTGCGCTATGAGCGTGGCGAAGGAGTCTCTCGTAACGATGCCTTGGCGGCGCAGTGGTTCGAGCGCGCTGCAGAGGCGGGCGATACGGATGCACAACGTCTGCTTGCTTACGCTTATCTGCACGGTATCGGCCTCCCCAGAAATGACTCTGAAGGAATTCGGCGCCTGCGTATCGCCGCAGAGGCCGGTGATCCGGTGGCTCGTCGGCAACTCGGCTTCCGTTATGTCACGGGTACCTCGGTGCCCAAGGACGAGGCCGAAGGCGTGCATTGGTTTCAACTGGCGGCCGGGCAGGGCGATGATATGGCCCAGTACAATCTTGCCTATGCTTACTCGCACGGCAGTGGCGTTGAGCTGGATCAGGCCCGGGCCATTCACTGGCTGACGCTGGCCGCGCAGCAGGGCCTGCCTGCGGCGCAGTGCGGTCTTGGAGCGGTCCATGAACAAGGGCTGGGCGTGCCCGTGGACTATGAGGTCAGTGCACGATGGACTCGGCTGGCGGCTGAGCAGGGGTACCCCGAAGCCTGCAGCAACCTCGGCTGGCTTTATGAAAACGGTCTCGGCGTCGAGAAAGACCTGCAGCAGGCGCGGCGCTGGTATGAAGTCGCCATACATAAAGATTATGCGGAGGCTCAGCAGCGTCTTGCGCATCTGAGCGACGCGCTCAGTGGTTCCCAATCCGAGCTGGCACGACCACTGGCGCGCAACGACAGCATCAATGAGTATCTGGAAGCGGCATTCGCCGGTGTAGTCGGGCTGGACATGGTGAGGCAGGAGATTTTTCGCCAAGCCAGTTACATTCATGTGCAGCAGTTGCGGGCGAAGCAAGGGATGCCAGTCCCCGACTGGCCCTCGCGCCATCTCGTGTTCAGTGGCAACCCGGGCACCGGCAAGACCATGGTTGCTCGCATCATAGCCGGACTGTACCTCAAGCTCGGCATTCTCAACTCTGACAGGATCGTGGAGACCGACCGTGCCGGGCTGGTTGGCGCCCATGTCGGCGAGACCGCATTGAAGACCCGGGCATTGGTCGAATCCGCCCTCGGTGGCATTCTCTTCATTGACGAGGCCTACGCACTGGCGAGGAGCAGTCAGCAAGACTTCGGCCGCGAGGCTATCGAGACTCTACTGAAGATGATGGAAGACCATCGCGACAATCTGGTGGTCATCGTCGCAGGCTATGGCACCGAGATGGACGAATTCATTCAATCGAATCCGGGACTGTCCTCACGCTTCAATCGCTTTCTCCACTTTCCCAATTACACGCCTGAGGAGCTGCTGTCGATCTTCCAGGGCTTTTGCCGTCAGCATGCCTATGTGGTCAATGACTCAGTTCAGCACGGTTTGAAGCGCATATTCGGGCGCGAGATTCAGTCCCAGCGCGAGCATTTCGGCAACGCGCGCTATGTACGCAATCTCTTCGAAAAGGTGCTGGAAGCTCACGCCCAGCGCGTCTATGCACTGGGCGAGGCGTCGGCGCACGAATTGGCGACGATTCTTGCAGTCGATATTGAAAGTGCGCTGGGCGAAGCGCTCGCCGACCAGAACGGTGTTGCTGAGAACTATGCGGCCGCGCTGGCAAAGCTCGACAGCCTCGTGGGTCTGGAGCGTGTCAAACAGCAGGTGCGGCGCTTGTGCAGTTTTGTGCAGGTCCAGAGCGAGCGCGCCAGCGCAGGCTACAAGACAGCAGCCGGGTTCTCGCAACATCTGGTATTCACCGGCAATCCTGGGACCGGCAAGACGGTCGTGTCCCGCATTGTGGCCGACCTCTATTTCAATCTTGGCATCCTGCCCTCCAACCGCATTGTCGAGGTGGATCGCTCGGGGCTGGTAGCGCAGTACGTGGGACAGTCGGCCCTGAAGACCAGGGAAGTCATCGAGTCTGCATTGGGAGGCGTGCTGTTCATCGACGAGGCCTACGCGCTCGTCAAAGAGGGCGACGAGCGGGACTTCGGTCACGAGGTTATCGATACCCTGCTCAAGGCGATGGAGGATTATCGCGACCAGTTGACTGTGATCGTGGCCGGTTATCCCGAGCCGATGGCGCGTTTCATTGACAGCAATCCCGGCTTGCGCTCGCGGTTCAACCACTACATCGAATTCGAGGATTATCAGCCGGAGGAGTTGCTGGTCATCTACGAAAGTCTTGTACGGGACTCCGAGTACGTGCTGGAAGGGAGAGCCCGCCTGGCTCTGCAGGAACGTCTGCTGCAGTTGTTTGCGCAAAGGCGCACCACTGACAATGCCCGTTTTGTCCGCAATCTTTTTGAGCGGACGGTCGAATTGCAGGCCGAACGCGTGGCGATCCTGGAACACGCCTCAGGGGCGACGTTGAATACACTGGCGTTGGCAGATGTGGAAGCGGCATTGAAGGAGATGCTTGCTGAGGCTGAATCCTAGAAGAAATCCCGGACCAATGCCTGTGCGCGGTCAAGTCTGCTGCGGGAAGTGCTGACTCCCGGCTTCTACATATAGAAACCGGGAGCCATTCGTACCTGTTACTTTCCTTTCAGCTACTCTGCAGCGACTGAACGCTGCTTCGCGGCTTCACGCTGTGCCAGAATTTCATCGTAACCCTGCTGGTCAAGATGGGTCACGGCAATCCAGGCGTGAGTCATTTCATCAGCAGTGCGGCTGCCATTCACGACCCAGAAATCCGGATCCGGATTGTTCGGGTTGTCGGCAGTGTTGTCGTACCACTGCTTGATGATCAACACTGCACCGGTTGGCAGCAGCGGAGCGACGTCCGGCTCGTACAAGTGGCTGTGG
>CAIRBI010000305.1 GCA_903876785.1 uncultured Gammaproteobacteria bacterium | reverse complement strand
CGAACCGGCGGTGCACCTCACATTTGACGAGGCCCAGGCTTTCTGCCGCTGGGCGGGTGGGCAACTGCCCACCGACGCGCAGTGGCTGTCCGCGGCATACACCGAACAGCGCGCCGCTCCGGCGCCACCCTTCTCGCGCGGCAGCACCTACCGATTTCCAACTGGCGACACGCCAGAAGGCGCGCAGTGCCTCGATGACTGCGGTGACGCCGCACGGACACGGGCCGCTCGCCATCGCGTCAAGCTGTGGCGCGGCCACGGCCACGCGCTGGCCGGCAGCACGCCATCTGGCGTCAACGGTCTGCACGAGATGGGCGGCAACGCCTGGGAATGGGTGGACGAGCCGCCTGGAGCCGCCGGCCAGGCCGAGCGCCGCACGCGCGGTGGCTCGTGGTGGTATGGCGCGGCACAGATGCGGGCCGATCATCTGCAGAGCAAACCGCCGGAAACGGCTGCGGTCTACATCGGGTTCCGTTGCGTCCGCCGCAGGCCCGAGTGAAAGCGAAGGTCGAGCGCGGCTACTTCGCGGCGATTCAGCAAACGCTGAGCCAATCATTTGGCGCCGCCGATCAAGTCGGCGCGATAGACAACGGCTGCGACCTGTTGCTGCTGCAGATTGACCGCCAGCGCAAGACGCTCAAGATCGGGCTTGGCGGGATCAGCCTGATGCTCTATCGGCGCAACAGCCAAACCGTGCAATGGGTTGAGTCACCGCGCAGCGGCATCAGCGCCAAGCTGGAATCCTTGACACGGATCAGCGGCTGTGGACTGAGCTACCACGCTGGCGACCGCTTGCTGTTCGTGACCGACGGCGTGACCTACCAGATCGGCGGGCCGCAGAATCCACGGGCCTACGGTTACAGGGGAATGCAAGAGCCCCTTCTCGAACAGCGTCGACAGCAGCGTCGCTGCAGTGGTGCAAGCGCTAGAGCATTCTGTTCGCGAATGGCAAGGTGCGCAGGTCAGGCGCGACGACGTCACGATCTTGTGCATCGACCTCTGACCGGGAGCACTCACCCCGTCACCCTGGGCCTGCCCCGGCGACCCTGCGTGCGCGGGCTTTATGGGGCGGGTTTCCGCCCCACCACCAAATTGATCTGCCCAGTCCCGGTGAATCCATCCGGCCCTTCAAACCGCTTCAAAATCACCGCCAATTCAGCCCAGGCGGCGCTCTGACGGTCGGCCGGGAGATCGGCGATGAGCGATTTGTAAAACGCGTAGCCATCGCGGATCATCGACACCTCCGAGGCCGCACTTTCCATCCGTTGCCCGGTCGCGAGGCTACTGACCTCGATATCAGTAAATCCAGCTTTCTGGAAAAGCGTCTCCAGTTTCGTCGGATCAATGAACATCCGCCCAGACGAGTTGCTGTAGATTTATCTGCCGATGGCGTGCGTCCCTCAGCCGCCAATCATGACGGTGGCGCACCCCAGGACAATACTGCCGCCATGCGCAGTCGAATCACCAACGCGGGCAGCTGGCTTGCCGCCGATCAGAACGGTGGCGGAGCCCCGCACGATGCTGTCGGGCGGACCCACGCAGATGCACATGTCGCCGACCGCTGCAGCGGGAAGATGTCCGATAAGCACGGTGGGCGTGCAAGGCCCAGTAATCGGCCCGCCCACATGGGGAACTGGCGGAATGCCCGGTGTCACCATGGGACATACATGATGATCGGTGATCCGGGCTGCTGGCGGCATGGCGGCGCTCTTGTTCAGTTGATAAGGACCAATGCGCCCTTGACCGTTGTCTGGCCTGACGCCGACAACTCGGCCGTGGCTGCGCCCTTGGCGGTGAAGGCGAGGTTGGCGCTCTGAGTGATGTTCAATGCCGTCTGACTGATGTCGGCTTTGGCCGTGGTCGATATATTGCCGGTAGCCTGAAGGCTGATGTTCCCGCCGGCCTCGAACACGATGTCCTTGGGACTGATGATCTTGATGCCTTCCGGACCCATTTCGATGCGGTTGCCGTTGATGTCTTGCACCACCAGCAGCTTGTTCGGGTCGTCGATCACGATCTTGCTGTTGGATCGTGTGAGGATCGTCACCTTGCCCAGGTTTACATCAACCTGGACCATGTCTTCGATGGGCATATGTGTTTTTCGACGTGCTTGGGTTCGGTGATTTATATCAGACAGGGACAACCGCGCAGGGCCGGTTCTATGCCGTTTCGTGTGGAATTTGGCTTCACATCTGCATGCCGGTCCAGCCCGAAGGATTCCTACGCATGCCCCACAGGATGGAGCGACGCTGCTTGGGCGTGAGGTGACCCAGTTCCTCTTGCACCCGCGCCTGGTCGGTCTTCCACTCAGCCATGCGCATCTCGTCCACTGCCTAGCCTGCGAGTTTGACGACATGGAAGCGGTCGTCGCTGACCAGCGCGTTGGGCAAGTGGGCGGTGGCGCCTTTGAGATGCCTGATGAAACCTGGCGCAAGCTGAAAAGCTCGCGTGGTCTGCCCGGAGGGGATCGAACCCCCAACCCCCAGCTTAGAAGGCTGGTGCTCTATCCGGTTGAGCTACGGGCAGACTTGAAAGCGTGGATTCTAGGAGCCGGCACGGTTTGGTCTGCTCGGGTCAGAATGGCGCCCAGCTCAGGCTCCCGACCGGCCTGTTGATCCGCCTGCCCACCACCCGAGCTTTGTTGAGGACCCGCGATGCCTGGCCTGATCCCACGCCCCGGTCGATTTGACCGCCTCGACGCCTTGCGTGGTGCGGCGATCGTCTGGATGGTGCTGTTCCATTTCTGCT
>CAIRBI010000304.1 GCA_903876785.1 uncultured Gammaproteobacteria bacterium | reverse complement strand
TTTTGCATTTAAAAAAACCGCTTGCAGGCACGCTCCCACACCGACCGATCAGGCTTCTTGCCAGTGCAGCAATCCGCCATGGATGTTGGCAACCTTGTCATATCCGGCGCCCTTCAGGATCGTGATGGCAATCGAGGAGCGCTTGCCGGAACGGCACAGCGTTACCACGGGTTTGTCCCGGGGCACTTCCGCCATCCGCTCGCGCAACTGGCTGAGCGGGATGGTGAGCGTGCTGATCGAACCCAGCGTGGACTCTCCCAGCTCATCCGCTTCCCGCACATCCAGTATTGTCACCTCGCGCTGATGCTGCACCACCCATTCTGGCTCAACCTCCGACACTCCGGCGAAAGTGACCCGCAGCTCCGCCCACGTCGGCTCCTCTGGCAACTTGCCATTCTCTGGCATCCCTGAGCGCAAGTTGTTGGGGAGCGCCTCTTCTATTTTTTTCGGGTGCGGCAGCTGCATGGCATTCATGTAATGCACGAAGTCTTTTTCATTGGCTCCACCGCCGACACGCGGGTTATGAATCTTCTCTTCCAGAACGGAGGAACGCGTGCGGCCATTGTAGTCATGCGCGGGATACACGGCACAGTCTTCCGGCAGCGTAAAGAGTTGCTCGGTAATGGAGTGGTACAGCCGCCCGGCGTTGCCCTGTTGAAAGTCGCTGCGGCCGCAGCCGCGTATCAGCAATGCATCACCGGTGAACACCATGCTGTGATCGGCAAGGACAAAGCTCGTGCAGCCATTGGTGTGCCCGGGCGTAGCGCGCGCCTCCAGCGTGATGCCCTGCACGCCAAAAGTATCGCCATGCTGCAGAAGCATATCGACATTCACTGCGCCGGCATCGGCGGACAATGCGATGGTGCAGCCCGTCTTCTGCTTCAGCAACCAGGCGGATGTTATATGGTCAGCGTGGGCGTGGGTGTCTGCCACAATCTTCAAGGTCAGACCAAGCTCCTGCAACAGTGCCAGGTCACGCTGTGACTGTTCGAACACCGGATCGATCAGAATCGCCTCGCGGCTTTTTTCGTCGGCCAGCAAATAGGTATAGGTGGAGGATGGGGCGTCGTAGAGTTGTCGGAAGATCATGGCTTTCTCCTGTCGTGACTTAATGATCCGAGGAGGCCCCATAGGAGCCCCAGCGGAACCTGCCCGGAGTATACGACTTGGCGATGCCAGTACAACCTCTCAGATCAAGGTTTACGCACCTCGCTCAGCGGATCCCTTGCCTGTGGGAGCGGGCCCTGCCCGCGACGCGCCCGGAAGGAGCCTAGGGTCGCGTCAGTCAGCTGCTCGGCTCAGCCACTCCCGATCAACCTCCAGCAGCAGAAAGATGTCGCGCCAGGTGATGATGCCAACGATGTGCTGTTCACTGGTGACGATGGGGATGCAGGAAATCCGGTGCCGGTTGAAAATGCTGATAGCCTCGAAGATATCCGCGTCCCTGGGCAGGGTGATCGGTTTTCGGGTCATGATGTGGTGGGCGCGCTTGTTGAGAGTGGCCGTATCCCGGACCGACTCGAAGGAGGACCCAAGATTCGGACTGATTGCCTGCCACAAGTCGCGATCGGAGATCACGCCATAGAGCTGGTTTTGTTCTTCCACCAGCAGATGGTGGATCTTCCCCTCGTCGAATATCTCCTTGATAACGCGCAATGAGTCGTCGAGCCCGACGGTCACAACGCGCTTACTCATGATTTTTTCCAGGATCATGATCGCCCCCCGTTGAAAAAGAACCTTTGTAGTTCTGTCTTTATCGACTGTATTGCAGATATCCTGTGTGCATTACGCCTGAGCGTCCATTTGTGGAGACAAAGCCATGCCCTTTATCCAGTTGCTTCGCCGCACCTTCCGCGCGGGCCTTCCAGCATTTGGGCTCAGCCTGGTGCTCCTGCAATCCGCACAGGCCCAGGAATTCATCTGGGCGCCGCAGTTGCCGGTGGGCAGCGCGCTGCCTGCCATCAGCGCGCAGGATCAAACCGGCACGGTGCGCAGCCTGCAGGAAATTTCCGGGGAAAAAGGCCTGGTGCTGGTGTTGAGCCGCTCCTTCGACTGGTGCCCGTACTGTATCGCACAGCTGCAAAGGCTGGTCGAGGCAGCGCCGGAGTTTCAGGCCATGGGCATCAATGTTGCCTCCATGACCTATGATCCCGTGGACACACTGGCAGCGGCGGCAGAAGAGCACGGCGTGGAGTTCCCGCTGCTATTCGACGAGAACGTCAAGCACGTCAACGCCATGGGCCTCCGGAATATGCAGTACGAGCCGGGTCAGCGGGCCTACGGCATTCCTTATCCAGGTATCTTCCTGATCGACGCGCAGGGGGTTATCCGCGCCAAGTTCGCGGAGGAAGACTACAAGCTGCGGCCGGAGTTCAGCTTGGTGATGGAAGAGGCGAAAAAGCTCTGATCAAGTTGTGGGAGCGGGCCTGCCCGCGATTGCTTTCCAGTGCAGGTCAAAGGCAATCGCGGGCAGGCCCGCTCCCACAGTCAGTGGTTAGAGGCCGTTCAGGCTCCAGTCATAGGGCAGATCAGCCCGCAGGCGAATGCTGGATGGCAGCTCCCGGTAGCGGCGCAGGAAGCTCTCCACGCCGCCAGCGGCTTCGAAGTCCTCACCAAACCAGTCAAAGATCTGCGACACGCGCACCCGATCCCCCTCCAACGCCAAGCCCTTGCTGTCCTCCTCCAGGAAACTGCGCGTCTGCTCATCCAGTTGCTGCTCCAGTTTCTCAGCGGTGAAAGCCTCAGAGCGCAGATTCGGGCAACTGAGCGAGGCGCAGACAATGGCAAAATGCACGCGCGGCTCGCCCATGGGGCGCAGAATTTCGTGTTCGATCTCATCCAGCGTCACCGGCTGACCACCGACGCTGCCAGCCTCTTTCCCCCACACCGGCGAAAACAGCGAGCCCGCGTCGCGGATGCTCTCCAGGGGCAAGTGATCGATCACCATCTTGATGGCATAGAGGTTGTAAGCGTTGATGTAGAACGCCAGACGGGCGCTACGCTCCGAGAGCTGCGCAACCGGGAAATTGGCGACGATGGCTAGCGCCTGCGCGTAGCGGGGGTCCTGACGTACGGCCTGATAGTCAACTCGGTGATGGCGAATGCCATTGCGTTCGCCCGGTGTCACATGCGCGGCCAGCAGGCCATCGTAGGCGCTCCAGTCCTGCGACTGCGCCAGTGCGGGAGCGAGCAAGAGCCAGAGCAGAAGGGGTGCTCTGCGAAGCATATTGACTGTTTTCAGGGTGGTGCTCCTGTTTGCGTCGGACCCACAGCACTGACTGTGGGAGCGGGCCTGCCCGCGATTGCTTTTCATTGCAAGTCAAAAGCTATCGCGGGCAGGCCC
>CAIRBI010000303.1 GCA_903876785.1 uncultured Gammaproteobacteria bacterium | reverse complement strand
GGCGGGGCGTTTTTTTGTACTTTAAAAAACAGCTAGCTTTAGTACCTGGTTTACCTGTAGAAAACAGCGAACACGTGTTGGCGTTGCTTGCTAGCTACATGTACAATGTACAATGGCTGTAGCTAGGTAACTTCAGTGTCCAATGTCCAGTGTAGCAACAGTCAGCATGCACCCATGCGAGTTCACATCTACCAGTTAGCCATCAGCCGTGCCTGTCAGGGATTTACTACTTTCGTCTTGAACTTGGAGACGAGGTGTCCGCATCGTCGGGCACGCGCTGCAGAATGCGATTCAGAGCGGATGCGACAAGCCTGTAGGAGTGACCGAAGACGAAGCGGTGTGTATCTGCGGGCTCAGCAGAAGATGAAGATGATGCCGACTGACGCTCGGATCGTCGCGGGCCCCCCTCATGGACGAACTCAGGTTCACTGAGGACGTCGCGTATGTCCTCGATAAAAACAGGAAACACCTTACTGGTCAGCGTGAATCTACTGGAGCCCGATTGAACGGGTTCCAACTTCCGCACCTCCACGACGTGATCGCCAGGCTTGAGAGTGCCCATGTATTCGCTCTCGTACTGCCTGTCGATGGTGTACTTTGTTTTCGTGACCACGCCTAGCATAAAGACCTCCGACTCAAATGTCAGCTCAACGGCTATGACTTGACCCAGCATTACGCCAGCCGACATTCTTTCCCCCTGATCCTGCAATGCAGAACGAGTCTGCCTCGCCTCTGCACTCACCTGTTCCAGAATCTCCACCCGTTCTATGACACCGCAAACGTCAGCGTTCGCACAATTATCGAGCGCAGTTAAATTGTTGCAGCCTTGACATTGATGGCAGCTACGCAGCCGCATTTCCAGAACCCCAGGCTCGCCAACGTCAACGAACTGGTGATATTGTTTAGATCCTTGAACTGTGTTGCCTTTCCGAATTCGGCGGTTAACAGAACCCGGGCCGCTCGCGGGAACAAAGAAGATAAAACGTTTTGTAATGCCAACGCCTTTCTTCGCTAGAATATTACGCGAAGGGTGGGCATACTCTCGCTGAAGCAAGTCATGGACATTGACCGCGGACTCGACCCGACGGCTCTGATCCAGGTCCGTTTCTTTCATCATTTCCGTGGCGACAACATGTTTCGCACCGCCAAGTTCGGGATCTACTTTAGCCTTGCCGTGGCACGAACAGTTATATGTCTGACATCTGCGAATACCCGTGGTGTCTTGCTGGCACGAGATCCACAAATACTGATCTGCGTTGTCGAAATGGGTCGGCGCACCATCGCTATCCATGAAATGAACGAGCCACCCCACTCCTGGGGCAGCATTCTCGTTCAACCACGGGGTCAAGATCTTATCGTTTACGTGCTGCACCATTGCGACGTCGTGGTGCAGGTCTGGGGAAATTATAACAAACGTCAACGTCACCACTGCAGGTAAGCGCTCGTCATCAAACATTTCAATCATGAGTGCTTTCGCTTCCTGACCCGGTAGGCCAGCAATGCCATCAAATACTGTGTCACGGAGATCAGCCAGGTGAAGTTGACAGCAAATTCCGAAGAGCGTGTAACTGATTTCGTTGTAGTAGCGTGATTGAATTTCACGTCTTGGCTCTAGGTTGCCGTTTTCAGAAAAATCTTGCCGCAGTTGCATTAACGCCTGTCCCAGCCGGGTCAAGTTTTGCGCCAGCACACCGCTTTGCGTCCCTTGATTGGCATGCGTGTCCCAGCCGCCGGCAGAGAGAAATCCCAGTCGCAAACGGCGGTCATTGCGCATCAAGGTGCCCAGGTGCTGGGCATCGAGCAGCAAACCGGCGGCGCTGGAGGCACCGTTGTCCGATGCCATGGTTTCCTGGCTGAGTTCTTGTGCGCTGCTCATGCGGCTGTCGCTACCCTGGCGGAATGCGCTTGAAATTGAATCCGACCCGGCGTACAAATCGAGTAGCGCCTGTCGTGTGTGCTCGTTGCCCAGCACGCCCATTTGCGTGGCCGACTTTCCCTTCGGGATCAGCCGCACCGAAGCCGGTCCCGACAAAATTTTAGGGTTGGCCTCACCCACACCAATCGCCACCTGCGCTCTGCCCTGACCGGCCCCCAGTTCAGCCAAGGTATTGAGCCAGCCGCGTGGCGCATTGCTTTTGCCGGGGATACCTATTTCCCAGTGGTTTTGCGCTTCAAAGTGCGAGCGAGTCGGATCGGGTGAGCCTGCGCTTGGAATAAAACTCAAAACTCCACTGCGCCACAGCGGCATCAAGGGTGCCAGCGCCGGGTGCAATGCAAAAGTGCTGTCGAGTTTGAGCGCCGTGGCCAAACTACCGTCGGGTGCGGCCATTGCAATCGTCGGGCGAGAGCGCGCGTAATCAGAATCAGCATAGGGCACAGCGACAGACAAGCCATCGTAAGCACCACGCAAAAAAACAAGAATCAACCGCCCGTTTTTAAGTGGCGCTGCACTTTGCGCCCACGACTGTGGCAGCCAGGCCGAACCGGCAGCCAATCCCATGGATCGCAACAGTTGGCGGCGCTCAATGGAGAAGTTATTCTTCATGGCTGGGGCCTCATTTGTGCATAAAATCCGG
>CAIRBI010000302.1 GCA_903876785.1 uncultured Gammaproteobacteria bacterium | reverse complement strand
TTCCCCAGCATTTCCGTTCCTCAGTGATCATCCAACGCTCGCAGCATGTCGCTGGGCCCCAGCAAATCTATGCGCAGCAAGGCGCCCTTCTCGTCCAGAGTGTAGCGGACAACCATGCCTTGGTCGATACTGACCGGAGACAGACGCCGCTCACCAAAATAGATCTCCGTGGTGCTTTCGGAGAAGACCAGGACTCTGCCGGAGATCGTAATGGCTCCGTTATCCTGATCCAGTTGTTCGATAGTCCCGGTTTGTCCGTCTTGTGCCAGGACAACTGTGGCCAGCGAAAGAAGAAAGACAGCCAGCAGGCCAGACCATAAAGTTCGCATCGTTCAGCACCTTGTTTACGTTTGAGATTTCATGCACCGCTTGCCTGACACCGCCAGTATTCAGTCCAATTGCCGCCACGACTGACGGCCTGTCGCCGCCGATCCGATATTTAACTCCAGCACATCGACATCGCCGCTACTGCCGCTCCCAAAGGCTGCATCCCGATCAATATCCGAGAGTATGCTCAGGGTCGGGACAATTCCCACATCCGACATACGGCCAGAAGCGTTCGTGTCTGTCTCGTCAAAAACCCCATCGCCGTTGAGATCGAAAGCCGGGAAATTCAGCGCGCCGCCATCCTGGTAGTTCACTTGCATCACGAAACTGCTGCCACCAAACTCACAAGGCTGTTGTGAGGGGATCAGGGTTGTGAAAATTACCCGGCCATCACGAACCACCGCGTTGCTGACTTGACGTTCGCCGAAGTTATTGGCGTTCGCCGCGCCTTCCACCAGCGTCGGCTGCAGATTGATCTTCCAGCCCAGGTCGCCAGCATAGTCGACATCATTGTCTGACATATCCCGCAGCCAGTAGGAGGTATCGTCAACACCGTCCTCATCTGTATCAAACGCCTGCTGATACTGGTTATTGATGGTCTGGGTGACTAGATCGGTGCTGTCGAAAACAGTCAGTGAACTCTCATCCTTGTCCCATATTCCGTAAAAAGCCTGCGTTGGTTGAGCGAAGGGGTCATTGTCGTCCACTTCGAGGTATTGGCCGGTCCCGAAGTAGACCATGAAACCATCCAGACCATCGGGATGGAAAGTCACCTGAGGCTGGGTGGTAATAGGCTGCGAAGCGGACGTGGTGAACAGTGGCTGGGGATTACCGCCCGAAGTGTAGTCACTGCCCCACTGCGCCGGATCGGCATCAGTCACATCGAACTTCCACATGTTGCCCTGCAAATCACCCGCATAGATATAGTCAGCGACATAGTCGCCGTCGTAATCAATCACCGCTGGAGTGGCAAGTCCGTTCGGGGTCGCTACGGAGCCGGTATTGGTGTTCAACTTGCTGATCAGAGCCCCGGTTTCCAGGTCTACGATGAAAAGTACGGCACGACCGGTCCCGCTCGCCATCCCATCGACGGCCGAGTTGTTGTAACCATTGCCGAAAACGGCGGCCCACCGCCCGTTCGCCATCTTGGTGATCTGAGGCTTGCCATAGGTAAAGCCCAGATCGCGGTCGTCGCTGTCATCAAACTCCCAAAGCACGAGGCTTGCTGCATTGACCTCATCAAAGTTGGCTGGATCAGTGACATCAAGAGCAAAGATAGCTTGCCCGCCACCGCCCAGCCCGCCCACCAGCACAGTGCGCCACAGGCCATCCGCAAGACTTGCAGGGTCGTCTCTGGTCGCGAGGTAGGCATCAACAATATTCGGACCGGAATCGACATAGTAACGATGGTTGTACTCGGGCCGCGCCAGCGACGCGAGATTGCTGTACACCTCAGCGGGGACATAAGCGATCAGCTCTTCGCCGTCTGCTTCCGAAAAACCGTGCAGCATGCCGTCGTTGGCACCGACATACACCATGGGTTCGCGTCCATCGTAGGCGTCTTTGAAGGCTGCGTAGGATTTCGACTCGATGCTTTCCGGATAACGATAAACCGGTGCACCAACATAGCGGGGGTCAGAGTTCACGACATCACCCAGCACACTGTTGCGGGTTCGAAATTCGTAGCCAATCCCCTCATTGGTCCTCTGCCCGCGCAGATAATTGGTAATAGCGGCCCCATAAGCCTGATTCGCCGCCACCTCTGCAGGCACAACAGTCCCTGCAGCGTAAGGCGCATTGGCCAGCAGATTGTTCCTCTGCGGAGTTGACAGCTCCGTCAAGGCAGCAGCCGCGTTGTAGGCCGCTGGCCAGCGAAAGGCAACGCCCTGCCCTTCGGGAGAACCCCCGAGAATGACATCGGCCAGTGGGTTGTAAGTAATAATTTCCCGCCCGCTGTCATGATTCTGAGCATCCAGCACATCGCTGGCATCCCAGGCAGGCACCGGGTTGACAGTGCCATCCTCGTTAATGGCGAACGCCAGCAACTGACCACTCCAATCAGCACTGTCGAAGCGCGCCTGAAAGAGATAGCTGTCGGCGCTCAATGTGCCGGAGTTGGTCGCCACAGAGGCGGAAGACCCCACCCTGTCGGCAATATTGGCGAGGGCTTCCTGAACGGAATCCACCACCTCCTGCGGAGTCTGAGCCGCAACGTAAACACCCCGACTGTTGAACGCCGAGTGCCAAAGATCATCGATCTTGGCGAGGTCGGAAATCGACGTGCTGGCGTTGAAAACGCTGTTACCCCAGTTGCTGTTTACATTCAGCGCAGGATTGGGCCAACCGTCGTTGTCGGTGTCTACCAGCACACCGTTCAAGCCAAAAGACACAGTGAAGGTCACCATGTGCTGCCTGTTATTGCTGTCCAGAAGACTGGTGGGAACCTGATCTGGAAACGGGCTCAAATCGCGATTGTAATAATAGCGTGCGACATCGGCGAGGGTGCGGCTGTAGGAGTCGCCATCTGCGTTAGCGATTGCAGCGGCGGGGTTCGCACCGTTCCAGTAACCATCCGTAAAAAGCACAGAGAAGTTCTGTTGACATGCAGAAATTATTGGATCAGTTCGACCCAGCACATTGTCGTAATAGCGCCCGGCGAGCTCAAGCCCTGTCCTGAGCGGAGTACCCTGTGGCGGCCATGCAAATGCGTAGAGATCATCCAGCAGATCGGAGTTGTGCGTCGCGTATATTTCTGTTGCTGCGGGAGGAACCTCTACAAACAGCGTGGCGGACTCGTTGATGACACTCAGCCCGAAGCGGAAGCCCGGCGATGCATTGATCACAGCCGCAATGGCCCCCTTTGCCACAAAAGAGCGGCGACGGGAATATTGATACCAATTGGCAATATTCTGCTTGGTTTCAGCGAGTGTGCGGCCATACGCGTCCACGTCGGCGGCAGCGATGGTGGTCGACGAACTGGTAGTGCCAAAGCAACTGGCATAGGGCGTTGCTGCCTGCGCATGAGCCAGAGTACAGTTGATGCCCAAGGCATCCATACCGGCAGCCGAGGTCGTCGTCAGAAGGCGTCGGGTCGTGCTGGCCGCTCCCACGGTATAGGTGATATGGGAATCGAACAGATCCACGAAGCCATTGGGAGTGTCTGTCGAGCTTGTGGGTCCCGACGGGCGCGCTCCGGTGTAACCGTGATCGTCTATGTAAACCTCATAAACAAAGTTTGTTAAATCTCTGGTAAGCTCGTACCCGGAAGAACCTGCCTGCGGATTGCTGCGCGCAGCGGTGAAGGTCGCATTGGGCATGCCAGGCCAGGGCTGATAGGTTTGTTCAGGATCGTAATAAATGATATTGAAGTCTGACGAGCGCACGCGCCAATCGCGCTGCAACGCCTGCGGATGACTGGCCGCAACGGGATAAGTGCAGCCGGTGTAGGCACTGTCGGTGTTGCTGAAGATATAGCCATACGCGTCTCTGCTTGTACTTCCACAAGTCCCGGTAGTGGAAACGACGTTCCACATCCCGTCCGTCACAAGAGCGACCCCGGCGTTCTGCCAGTAATTCGTGTAGTACTGATGCGGACGGGTCAATATTTCCCAGTCCATGGAGCCGGAGTCATCCAGCATGAAAAACACGTTGGGATCAACACTCACTCCCAGAAACAACGGACTATTCGAAAGTGTCAGCGGTGCTGAGTGTGCCCCTATCCAGGCGGATAGACCAACCACAGACAGAAACCAGCAACTGACAACTCTAACCACTTCTCTAATATCCATAGTTACCTCTGCACTGCGTCAAATCACGGGCAGTCTCATAGTTACTCATAGGCTTTCACGTAGGTTGACTGCAACCTCACCACGGCCGAGTTGCTCGTTCCTACGCCACGCGCCGTAATTCTGTGAAAAACCCGTACTCGATTCTGAACGCCAGTGCCAATCGCGAGCGACTGACCGGCATTGATGTCTGCCAACTCCTCCACCGTGTAGCGCGGTGCCGACGCAAGCCCGTCGACCCCAGCTACCGCTTCGGCATTGCTCTCCCACCAGGCACTTGTCTGCCGATCAGCATCCTCCCACCAGTGCAAGGCATCCCCGTCATCCGGGTCAATGGCATTCAGCTCCCACACGGTGGTGCTGCCGTCGCTGCTCGTGGCTGGCCAGAGGGTCTGGCCGATCAACCAGCTTTCTGCCGCCTGCAATGACGACTCTGCGGCCTGGAACGCAGCGTTGTGATCCTGCATGTTCCCGGCCATTCGTTCTTCCAGAACTGTCGACTCCATGCTGGCAACGCCCATCGTCGTGAGGACCAGGAGGAACACCAGGCAGAAGATGAGGATCGCGCCGCGTTGCGCACCTCGCCCCGGCAAATTCGACCGCGAGTGCATTCTATGGCGAGTGGCATGTATGCCGATCATAGGGCTAACTCCCGACAGCACGATTACGCAAGGTGATGGTCGTGGTAAATACGCGGCGCAGACGCGTGTCCTCCGGAAGTGCGCCGTTCCCGGCCTCGCCGTCATAGGTCACGCCGTTGAATGTGTAGGCCTGGGGAGCGGGCAGCATGTTGTCCTCCAGCGACTGCACAAGCAGGCTTACTCGCACACTGACCACGCGACTCCAGTCAGTCACCTGATTCGCGACCACATAAGAATCTACGGACTTTTTATTGTCATTGTCAGCATTCATGCCAAACAGAATCTGCATGCTCTCGATGCCTTCGACGAGCTCTTCGGCAGTTCCCGCAATGGCAGTGGCGCTCAACTCGCGCCGAAACAATGCCGGTGGATTGGTGGCGACATTCCCTCTCTTGCCGATAAAGAACACCGTGCCCTGCAGCTTCGCGAGTTCGCCCCCCACATCTGTTGTCACACGCACGGACGTGTCATTGCCCGGAACGCACCCCGAGGACAGCACGGCGTTGATGCTGGCTCCACCAC
>CAIRBI010000301.1 GCA_903876785.1 uncultured Gammaproteobacteria bacterium | reverse complement strand
CTGTTTGGCGATCTCTCCTGTCAGCCCGCGCCTTTTCAGGTAATCGACAGCGCGGGTCTTGAGGGGATGTGCGCGCAGTTGCTTCTGGTAGAACTGGTTGGCGTCGGACAGCACCGCGAGCAATTGCTTGTTTTCGCTCTGGCGTTTGTCTTCGCCCTTGCCTTCCTCGCGGGGGACGTCCAGGCCATAGTCGCCCGCCAGCGCCTCAACGGCCTGCGGGAAATCCATGCGCTCGTAGTCCATGACAAAGCCGAGCGCATTGCCGCCCGCGCCGCAACCGAAGCAGTAATAAAACTGCTTGTCTGGCTCAACGCTGAATGAGGGCGATTTTTCGGTGTGGAAGGGGCAGAGCGCGGAGTAATTCTTGCCGGTCTTGCGCAATTTGATGCGCTTGTCGATCACATCGACAATGTCGACCCGGCTGAGCAGATCATCAATGAAAGCTTGCGGAATCAGACCAGCCATGCGTCACGATACCTGAGAGTGATGAATCGGGGGACTTGCGGGGTCTATCGTCGTTGCGCTGCCAGTTAGCTGCCGGACAGTTGTTGCTTGATGATCTGACTGACTGCAGCCATGTCGGCGCGGCCGATTACCGCCGGGCGGACGGCAGCCATGACCTTGCCCATGTCCTGGATGCCGGTGGCGCCAGATTCTGCCAACGCCTTGCTGATGATCGCTGTCAGGTCATCGGCGGACAGCGCCTGAGGCATGAACTCCTGCAATACAGCGATTTCAGCTGTCTCAATGTCTGCGAGGTCCTGGCGATTGCCAGCCTCATACTGCCTAACCGATTCACGGCGCTGCTTGATCATCTTGTCCAGAATACCGGTGACGCGGGTGTCGTCCGGATCAATGCGCTCGTCGACCTCGATCTTCTTGATCTCGGCCAATGCCAGGCGAATAGTCCCCAAGCGAACCTTGTCTTTGGCCCGCATGGCATCTTTCATTGCTTCTGTGATCTGCTGTTTAAGCGCGCTTTCTGCCATTTGCTGTCCAGTGAACTTGGTGAGCCGTGGCCCAAAGGCCCGGTTGCTCTCAACAGACTGCGATTATGCGATTAATAGAAGCGCTTGGTCTTCTTGTTTTCGCGTTGCAGTTTCTTCAGATGACGCTTCACCGCTGCCGCGGCTTTGCGCTTGCGAGCTGCTGTGGGCTTCTCGTAGAACTCTTTGCGGCGAACTTCTGCCAGTACTCCGGCCTTCTCGCATGAACGCTTGAATCTGCGCAGGGCTACGTCAAACGGTTCATTTTCTTTCAGTTTTACCATCGGCATAATGACTGGATACCTTCCAAAGTTGTTGCGCTAATAACTGTTTTCGGCCCACCCCACAACGAGGCTTGCCCATTAAAATCAAAGGGGGCATATGTTAATGCGGCAACCGGGCAAATGCAAAGAAATCATACGAGAGAAAGCAACATTGCCCGCTAGCCCTTGAGTGACGCGGACTTTGCTGCTTCTGGCTGGTTATTTTTGCCGCTGCTGACATATGATAGCGGCCTTTCCGATAAAGGGTTGTCAGGCTGATGCGGGTTTTGGGTATAGAAACATCTTGTGACGAAACTGGCGTTGCTGTCTATGACAGCGAACTGGGGCTCCTTGCAGACAGTCTCTACAGTCAGGTCGATATCCATGCGCGCTTCGGTGGCGTCGTGCCGGAACTCGCCTCCCGAGATCATATCCGCAAGACATTGCCTCTGATTATGGAAGTGCTTGAGCGTTCAGGAACCGAACTGTCTGATCTCGATGGCATCGCCTATACCTCAGGGCCGGGACTCATCGGGGCACTGCTGGTAGGGGCGAGCGTTGGGCGCTCGCTGGGCATGGCGCTGGACGTCCCGACGATCGGGGTGCATCACATGGAGGGGCACCTTCTCGCCCCCATGTTGGAAGATTCGCCGCCCGCTTTCCCGTTTGTAGCGTTGCTGGTCTCCGGCGGTCATACCCAGCTGGTGGGGGTTGAGGGTATCGGTAGTTATACCTTGCTCGGAGAGTCATTGGATGATGCCGCTGGCGAGGCATTCGACAAGGTCGGCAAGATGCTGGGTCTCGCCTATCCCGGCGGGCCACGGGTGGCTGCGCTCGCCCAGTCCGGCACGCCCGGGCGCTTCAAGTTTCCACGCCCGATGACCAACCGTCCGGGGCTCGAATTCAGTTTCAGTGGTCTGAAGACCTCTGTGCGCAACACGCTCGTGGAGGCGCTTGCCAGCAGTGTCAACAATGAAATCGATCAACAGACCAAGGCCGACATCGCCTTCGCCTTCGAAGACGCCGTGGTTCAGACCTTTGTGATCAAGTGCCGCCGCGCGCTGCAGCAGACCGGCCTGAAGACCTTGATCATTGCCGGCGGAGTCAGCGCCAACCTGCGTCTGCGCGCAGGCCTGCAGGCGATGGTCGAGAAAGAGAAGAGCCAGTTGTTCTATGCCAAGCCGCGTTTCTGCACCGACAACGGCGCCATGATTGCCTATGCGGGATGTCAGCGTCTGCTGGCAGGTGAGCGCGACGGACTGGAGCTGGATGTCAGGCCGCGCTGGCCACTGGCCAGCCTGTCGCCTATCGGGGCGTCCGCCAATGTTCCCATAGGCTCTTCCAATTAACCGCGGGTCTGTTGCCAGCATGGACATCGTCTACATTCACGATCTGCGGATCGAGACCATCATCGGTATCTACGACTGGGAGCGCGAACGGCGACAGACCGTCAGTCTGGATCTGGAGATGGGGACCGATGTCCGGCCTGCCGCTGCCACCGAAGACATTGCTCTCGCACTGGATTACCACGCCGTCGCCATGCGCCTGATCGGCTATATCGAGGGCAGCGAGTTTCGGCTCCTCGAAACCATGGCCGAGAACGTGGCGGCCCTGGTGATGCGTGAATTCTCTGTACCCTGGCTGCGTTTGCGCGTAGGCAAGCCCGGTGCTGTTACGGGTGCGCGGGATGTGGGTGTTGTCATCGAAAGGGGCTTGCGCAACGTGGCTCAGCCTGGCATCGGCATCGGCAACGCGGCGGAGTAGCGCTAAATGACACTAGTAGCTCTCAGTCTGGGC
Organism: uncultured Gammaproteobacteria bacterium; assembly: GCA_903876785.1. GTDB lineage: Bacteria > Pseudomonadota > Gammaproteobacteria > Pseudomonadales > Pseudohongiellaceae > UBA5078. The sequence goes on along the minus strand of CAIRBI010000301.1, from coordinate 3,343 downwards.
AGCAATAGCGATCCCGAACACCACCTCATTGCAGGGCTGAATGCGCTGCAGGCGAAATTCGGTGCCTTGCAGACATCCTCAGTTTTCGAAAGCGAGCCGGTCGGATTTACCGGCACCAACTTTCTGAATCTGGCCGTCGTCATCGCGACCAGCGACACACTCGAGGAGTTGGCGCGCTATCTGAAATGGCTGGAAGATCAGCACGGTCGCATCCGCAGCGAGCCGCGTTGCAGTGGACGCACGCTCGATATCGACATCCTGACCTTCGGAGATCTCTTTGGCATCCATGCCGGGATCCTATTGCCGAGGGAGGAGGTAACAGAGAACGCCCATGTGCTGTGCCCACTGGCGCAATTGTGTGGTGATTGGCTGCACGGCCCCACTGGTCACACCTACGCCCAGCTGTGGGAGGCCTATCACAAGTCCCGCCAGCCTTTGTGGCCCGTGAACTTCGCGTGGCAGGGTCGGCAGATATCGGCAGGCGTGACGCCGTCAAGGCGCTGAGGTCGGCAGATTGGCGAATATCGCGCTCCAGAGGGAGAGGGGTGCTGGGCGAGCCGCTCGTAAAGTGGATGTGCTAAGCGATTCCGGGGCGCAGACACGATGAAGGACAGGGCGACGGTGAGAGCCAGCGGCACAATCCATTCCGGCAAGGCGACGTTGGCGAAGATAAGGCCGAATTCACTGTTCCACACGGCCTCAAGCATCAGCCTCTCCCCGTTCTTTCAGTGCCTTGGCGATGGCCTGTGTGCGGTGCTGGCGGATCAGATCCTGTGGGAGCGGGCCCTGCCCGCGATCGATTGACTCTGCGCCCTTCTGTGGGAGCGGGCCTTGCCCGCGAGCGGTTGACTCGCTATCTGATCGCGGGCGAGGCCCGCTCCCACAGGTTGCAAGCAAGGTTTTGATATCGATGCTGAGGGCCGCCTGCAGCGCCTGACGCAGCCGCTCAGCCTGCGGATAAGCCATGTCTTCGAAGCCGGGCCGCCCGCGCGCATCGGCCTCGCAAACGAGCAGAAACTGTTGCATCTGCTCCGGTCTGCGAAAGGCGTCCAGAGCTTCCAGCAGGCGCAGAGTCGTGTCCGGGCGCAGTTCGGCGATGCGATGGCAGTGGGTGTGATATTCGCTCGCCAGCCGCGCAATGGCGGCGTATTTGTTGGGAACACGCAGTCGGTCACAGAGGCGCTTGAGCGGCGTCAGCCCGAGCTTTTCGTGGCCATAATGATGCGGCCAGTTGCCTTGTGGTGTGACGGCCTTGCCCAGATCATGCACCAGTGTCGCGAAACGCACGACAGGGTCCGGGGAAAGCCGTGTGGCCTGCTCCAGGCACATCATGACGTGCACACCGGTGTCGACCTCCGGGTGATAGCGCTCCGGTTGCGGTACGCCAAACAGGGCGTCTACCTCCGGCAGAATCGCTGTCAGTGCGCCGCAAGCGCGCAGGGTGCGGAAAAATACCACTGGTGAGCGTTCCTGCAAGGCCTTGTCCATCTCCTGCCAGACTCGTTCGGCCACCAGGTGGTCGAGTTCACCACTGGCGCTCATGCGTGTCATCAGCGCCAGCGTCTCATCGGCGACACGGAATCCCAGGTGAGCGAAACGCGCGGCAAAGCGTGCCACCCGCAACACCCGCAGGGGATCTTCGCTGAAGGCGGGCGAGACGTGCCGCAGGACGCGCTGCTCGAGGTCAGCCTGGCCGGAGTAGGGGTCGATGAGATTGCCCTGCTCGTCCTCGGCGATGGCGTTGATGGTGAGGTCGCGGCGCAGCAGATCCTCCTCCAGCGTCACGCTGGCGGAGGCATTGAAGGCGAAGCCCGTGTAGCCGGGCCCGGTCTTGCGTTCGGTGCGGGCGAGGGCGTATTCGGCTTTGGTCTGGGGATGGAGAAATACCGGGAAGTCGCGACCCACTTGCTGATAACCCGACGCGAGCATCTCGGCGACACTGCCCCCGACGACCACGTAGTCGCGGTCCGAGCCGGAGGCCGAATTTGAAAACCCGAGCAGTTTGTCGCGTACGGCGCCCCCGACAAGGTAGGTTTTCATGGGTTCTGGTGAGTTCCGGTGAAGACTGATGGTGGGAGTGTAACGCCCTGCTTAGACGCTGAACAGTTGATGGTCCTCCAGACGCATCACGCTGAGCTCTCGCCCCCAGACGCACCCGGTGTCCATGGCGTACACGAGGGGGTTGCCCGTTTGGCCTTCCAGGGCGGCCCAGTGACCAAAGAGGATACGGTTCGCGGGCGTCAGCTTTTCGAATTTGTACCAGGGGTGAAAGCCTTCGGGTGCGGCAGCGAGCCCTTCCTTTACCTGCAGATTCAAGGTGCCGCGCTCGTCGCAGAAACGCATGCGCGTCAGGTAGTTGGTGATGCAGCGTAAGCGCTCATATCCGGTCAGGCTGTTTTTCCAGCGCTTGGGGGTGTCCCCGTACATGTTTTCGAAGAAATGCAGGAAATTGGAGCCACGCAGGGTCAGTTCCACTTCGGCGGCCAGCTCCAGAGTTTTTTGCAGGGACCATTGCGGCGCCACTCCGGCATGTACCATCAGAAAATATTGCAGGCCTTCGTCAGTCTCTATGCAGTCGTAGTGGGCGAGCGGCTTGCGCCGCAGCCAGTCGCTCAGTTCCCCGCAATCGGGAGCGTCGAGCAGTTGCTGCAGGGTATCTTTGGTACGCGAGGGTGCAACGCCGTAATAGATGGCGAGGAAGTGCAGGTCGTGGTTGCCGAGCACGATGGTCGCTGCGCTGCCGAGGTCGCGCAGATAGCGCAGCGTATCCAGCGACTTCGGCCCCCGGTTGATAAGATCGCCTACACACCACAGCCGATCCCGGCCGGGCTTGAAGTCTATATTGGTGAGCAATTGCCGCAGAGGCTTGTAACACCCCTGAATGTCTCCGATCACGTATGTCGACATATTGCCCGGCGGCCTTCCTTCAATGCACTGTCAGTGGTCTGGACAGGAGAAAAGCCGGTATGGGAGCGGCAAATTTCTCGCCATCCTCGCTGACCATTTCGTAACTGCCTTGCATGGTGCCGAAGCCGGTAGTCAGGACTGCACCGCTGGTGTAGTGAAAGACCTGCCCAGGCTCGATCAGGGGCTGCTGGCCTACGACGCCGCTGCCGCGCACTTCCTCGACCTTGTCGTTGTCATCGATAATGATCCAGTGACGGGATAGCAGCTTGACGGGCTTCTCGCTCTTGTTCTCGATGCCGATGGTGTAGGCAAATACATAACGGTTGTTGTCTGGGTCAGACTGTTCCTGCAGATATTGCGTCTTCACGGAAATATCGATGCCCTGGGGTGTGGCCGCATGCCCGAGCTCATTATTCAACATAGGACTCCTCCTGTT
>CAIRBI010000300.1 GCA_903876785.1 uncultured Gammaproteobacteria bacterium | reverse complement strand
AGTTCAGGGGCTCATAGCCCGCCTGCACCGCCATCACATCTGCCAGCAGACGGGATATTCGTCCGTTTCCGTCTCTGAAAGGATGGATCAGGATCAGCTCCACGTGGGTGACTGCGATCGCTTCAATTGTCTGTTCATCCGAGAAACCTGCGCAGGGCGTATACCGCCCAAGACACTGGGCTTCGAATTCACGCAACAGATGGGGTATCCGCTCTGCGGGTGCAAACATGAATCCGCCCTTGCTCATCTGCACTGAGCGCTCTTGGCCAGCCCATTCGTAGACATTGCCTAACCACTGGTGATGCCAAGCCTTGATCATGGCCACTGTAATGCGCTCTTCCGGCAAGTCGTCGTGGATCACTGCCTGGTAAAGTTTGCCCAGCAGAGATAGTTCGACATCATCAATGTCGACCGTATTGATGATCCCAAGTTTGTTTGCCAGAACCTCGCCTTGGGAGCCGTCCTGAAACGAGCCCTGTGAGCCGGTGACCTTGTATCTGCTCATGCTCCCCACTCCCCCAACTGCTGCCCCGCCCGCAACTTCGCCCTCTGATACTGCAGCGCCTGAAAAACCCCCTCCATATCCCTCGACTCCGCACTCACCAGCGGCAACGCCGACTCCGCTTCAATGAAGAACCGCTCTCGCATTCCCTCATCGTCCAGATACGCCCGTTCCCACCATCGCATGATGTGCGTACGCGAATGTTGCAGCAGCGCTGCCGATGGCAGTTTGTCGCCCTTGGAGTTGTTTGCCTGCACGGTGGTCGGCATCAGGTTCCACAGGTCGTTGTTCAGCCAGCGTGACCACGGGAAGCAGTGGTCCACGGCGTAGCTTTCCAGGCGCAGGTTCTTTTGCGTCCACACGCAGGAGACCGGCTGGCCCTGGCCATGTAACTGTTGTACGCGTGCGCGGACGTTGATCGTGGAGCGCTCGGCGTCTATCCACTGGAAGGCGTTGTTGTAGACGCTCAGGTCGTACTGGTGGCGCCAGCTTTGCATCAGTCGCACCCATTCGTTGAAGATGGCAGGCTCCAGCCAGTACGCGTATTGACTGAATGTTTGCCATAGAGCGGCGGGTATGCGGAACGTGCCGAACTGTTGCAGGCTGTCGCGGGTGATCCGCCATGGCGTGGCGCCGTGCTTGACGCTGCGTGTTTCGCACTCGAACACCTGTCGGTTCTGGCCGGGATAGGTGATGCGCATGGCGCGTTCGTGCTGGGTGGGGAGCAGGTCGCGCCAGCCCTTGTGGACGTCTTCGGAGTTCAGCGCGTTGTAGCGCTCGCTCAGGGCCGTGGCGTTTTGGGTGTAATAGTTCATGGGGCGTGTGCTGGTCCCGGGCGCACTTGGGGCGACTTGAATGTGTGGGAGCGAGCCTGCTCGCGATGGGTGGCTGCGGGTTTGGGGGCAGCTTTCATCGCGGGCAGGCCCGCTCCCACAGGGTGTACAGTTGTTTTCGGGGAATTTCAACCTCTTCGGCGGTTGAGAAATCGGTTTCCAATTCCCCGCGCTGACCGCACAATGTCAGCACAATAAAACCAAGGAGCCACCCATGTCCCGCTCATATTCTGAAAAGCGCACAGCGCTGTCTGCATCCCTTCTGTTGCTCTTGCTGGCTATCTTGCTGCAGCCGATTTCAGCCAGCGCGCAAACTGTCTCCGGCATCAATGCCGAACGCCTGGCGCGGATCGATGGTGTCTTGCAGTCCTATGTGGACAAGGGCGAACTGGCCGGCGCTGTCGCGCTGGTGCTGCAAAATGGCGAAACGGTCTACGAGACAGCGGTTGGCTTTAGCGATCGGGAGGCTGGTCGGGCCATGACCACGGCGAGTCTGTTTCGCATCGCTTCGCAGACCAAGGCGTTGACCAGTGTGGTGATTCTGTCTCTGCTGGAGGAAGGCAAACTGAATCTGAGTGATCCGGTGAGTCGTTTCATTCCAGAGTGGGCATCCACGACAGTCGCCGAGGTGACTGTCACCGGCATGAACATCGTGCCGGCGCGGCGCCAGATCACACTGCGAGATCTGCTCACGCATACCGCCGGCATTTCCTATGGCACCCAGTCACATATTGCGGAGCTGTACGCCCAGAAAGGTCTCGGCCCCGAGGCGGGTATGGGATGGTACACGGCAGACAAGGAAGAGTCCGTTTGCAGCACCATTGAACGCCTCGCTTCTCTGCCATTTGTCGCTCAGCCCGGAGAGCAATGGGTTTATGGCTATAACACCGATGTGCTGGGTTGTGTCGCGGAACGCGCCTCTGGCATGCCGCTGGATGAGCTCATCCGCAGCCGCATTACCGGGCCGCTGGGAATGCAGGATACCGAATTCTTTTTGACGGCTGCGCAAGCGGAGCGGCTGGTCACTGTGTATTCCAGTGATGACAGCGGCAAGGCGGTGCGGGCCGTCGAAGGTGCAAAGGGGCAGGGACACTACGTGGACGGACCGCGACGCAACTTTGCTGGCGGAGCGGGGCTGGTTTCCTCGGCACGGGACTACAGTCGATTCCTTGAAATGATTCGTCAAGGAGGCGAGCTCGACGGGGTGCGGATTCTGGCGCCGCGCACGATCGCGCTGATGACCAGCAATCAGGTCGGTATCCTGCATTCGAGCACTGGTCTGGGTTTCGGCCTGGGCTTTGAAACTACAGATCTTTATGGGGCCAACGGCATGGACTCGGTGGGGTCTTTCGGCTGGGGCGGCGCTTACGGGTCTGTCTATCGAGTAGATCCGGAAGCAGGTCTCAGCATCCTGTTGATGATCAACCAGTTGCCCAACAGCACGGATATCCGCGTGAAGTTCCCGACTCTGGTTTATCAGGCTCTGGAGTAAGCCCGTGCCAAGGGGTTTGGTTTGAGCAGGGAACCCCACTCCCCCAACGCTGACTAGCCTTCAACTTCGCGCGCTGATGTTCTTCGCGCTTTGAAATACTCCCAGACAATCGGTATCACGGAGATCACGATGATCCCCATGATCACCAGTTTCATATTTTCCTGGACCACAGGAATAGCGCCGAAAAGATACCCGGCACCACAGAACAGGCTGACCCAGAGGACGCCACCGATCACGTTGTAGGAAAGAAACTTGCGCGCGTGCATTGCACCGACTCCCGCTACGAAAGGAGCGAAGGTGCGGACTATGGGCACGAAGCGCGCGAGGATGATGGCCCGCCCGCCATACTTTTCATAGAACGCTTGCGCTTTGTACAGGTACTGCTTGCGGAAAAAGAAGCTGGATTCGTATTGGAATACTCGTGGCCCGCTCCAGCGGCCGATGCTGTAATTCACGGCATCGCCGATGATTGCGGCGGTAATCAACAGCGGCACAATGATCTCGATCTGGAGCAGGCTTGCCCCTGCCAGAACGCCCACGGCGAACAGCAGCGAGTCGCCCGGCAAAAACGGCGTGACAACCAGACCGGTCTCGCAAAACACAATCGCAAACAGCAGTACGTAAACCCAGGTACCGTAATTGGTGATGAAGTCGCGCAGGTGGGTTTCGGCGTGAAACAGAAAATCAATGAATTCCATCATGAGTTGGCGAACATCTGAATAATGAAACAGTGGCAGAGGATAAGCAGTGCTTGCATCGAAGTCCAATTGATACAGTGCACCGGGCGCACAATGCGAATTACACTGTCGACCAGTTCAATGTCACGGCGTTGCTCAATGCAATCGGGTGATGGAGAGGGGTATAAAGAGGGGGCATAAGGAGTCGGGTGATGGAGTCTGCGACAAACAATTTTTCTCAGGAAGACTGGATGGCGCTGGCGCTTGAGCAGGCAGCCTTGGCGGCGGCTGCTGGCGAAGTGCCCGTGGGCGCTGTCGTGGTGTCTGCAGAGGGGCAGTTGCTCGGGGTGGGATACAACCAGCCGATCGGTAGCAAGGACCCGACTGCCCATGCCGAAGTGATGGCGCTGCGCGCGGCGGCAGCGCATGTCGATAATTATCGACTGCCGGGTTGCACGCTGTACGTGACCATTGAACCCTGCACCATGTGCGTGGGGGCGATGGTGCATGCGCGTATCAGCCATCTGGTCTACGGGGCTCCAGAGCCTCGGTTTGGTGCCGTGGTGAGCGGGCGTCGGCTGCTGGATGAGGGTGAATTCAATCATCGCATAAGCCACGAAGGTGGTGTGCTCGCAGAGCGTTGCGGTGAGGTGATGCGCGAGTTTTTCCGCGGCAGGCGCTGACGAGAATTGGCGGCATAAACAACGGTTGAGTTTGGCTGGCAATAGAAGTACCTTTGGGGTTCCGGTGTCGCCTGAGACATGGGCCCGGGATCACAACAACGATAGCGAAAAGAAGAAAATCGATACATGCTGAAACGCTCCTCTTCCCCGCTGGCCATGCTGGCCGACTGTCTGAAATCTGCGCATTCGCGTACCGTCCTGCTTATAAGTTCCCTTATTCTGTTTTCAAGCTGTGCAAGCATTGAGCTGCCTTACAAGGCGTATGGGGGCGAGGCGCGTCCAGCCACAGAACTGGCGCTGGTGAAGGGTGAATACTTCTATCGGCAGGATTGGTTGAACAGCTATGCCGACGCGGTGCGATTTCTTAGTGTTGATGGTCGGGAAGTGGTGAACAGTCGCGCCCACGAAGAGTTACTGCTGAGCCCTGGCCAGCGCGAGCTGGAAGTGTATTACTCCTGGGACATGGGTGCGCGCATCGGCCTTGCCCCTGCGCTGGTGAGCTATGCGGCGCACCGCGATTCCGTCAGTCGCACGTTGAGTCTGAAAGCCGAGGCAGGCAGGACTTATTCGGTGAAAGCGGAGCCGGTTTTCAGTGGCAATCCCAGTGATATTATGGCACTGGCCTACGTGGACTTCTGGGTCGAAGACGATCGGGGCCGTGTTGTGTTGAGCAGGGAAGAGGGGCGTTATCGCCCGGCGTCCGGGGATTCCGAGGCAAATTAATCTGCTTTTTCACCCTGCATCGCGTATTATTGCGAGCCTCTGAACCCGCTCTCAATCCTACTCAAGGCCCTTGCTTACGATGCTAGTTCTGCCCGGTGTATCGGCTCTTTCAGCCTTCAAAAAAGCCAAGTTACTCTCCGCACTGCAATCCCGACTTCCTGCTGTCCGTGCCCTGACTGCCCGCTTTGTGCACTTCGTTGATGTCGACGGCACGCTGAGCGCGAACGAAGTGGAAGTGCTCAATGCGCTTCTGGATTACGGCACAGCTGCTCAGGCGATCATCGAACCAAATGCTTCCGACGCTCTGCTGCGTGTCGTGGTGCCCCGGCCGGGAACGATCTCGCCTTGGTCCAGCAAGGCGACGGATATCCTGCAGAACTGCGGGCTGCGCAAGGTCACCCGCATCGAGCGTGGCATTGCCTATCGCGTCGAATCCGACCTGCCCCTGAACCAGACAGACATCCCCACGCTGGACGCTCTTTTGCACGACCGCATGACCCAGGCAGTGCTGCCCGCTGTCGATGCAGCCGAGAGCCTGTTTCAACGCGCCGAGCCGAGACCATTGCGCTCCGTGGATATCCTCGGGCGTGGCAAGGTGGCCCTGACGGAGGCCAACAAGACCATGGGGCTGGCGCTGGCGGTCGATGAAATCGATTATCTCTACGACAGCTTCAATCATCTGAATCGCAATCCCAACGACATCGAACTGATGATGTTCGCGCAAGCCAACTCCGAACATTGTCGCCACAAGATTTTCAATGCCAGCTGGACCCTCGACGGGAAGGACCAGCCGCATTCGCTGTTCGGCATGATCCGCAACACCCACAAGCTGGCCCCGGCCAACGTGCTTTCCGCATACAAAGACAACGCCGCTGTGATGAGTGGCAGTGTGGCTGGACGCTTTTTCCCCGACGCGGCCACCAAGCAATACGGCTACACAGAAGAGCCTATCGCCATCCTCATGAAGGTCGAGACCCACAACCATCCGACAGCAATTGCACCATTCCCCGGCGCCGCCACCGGCAGCGGCGGCGAGATTCGTGACGAAGGCGCCACCGGACGGGGTTCGAAACCCAAGGCCGGTCTGGCTGGCTTCAGCGTCTCCAATTTGCGTCTGCCCGCGCTTCCGCAACCCTGGGAGGAGGATTTCGGCAAGCCCGCACATATCGCCTCGGCGCTGGACATCATGATCGAAGGCCCCATCGGTGCGGCGGCCTTCAACAATGAATTTGGTCGTCCCAATCTGTGCGGCTACTTCCGCACTTATGAAGAGCGTGTCGACAGTGGCAATGGCGCCGAGGTTCGCGGTTACCACAAACCCATCATGATCGCCGGTGGTATCGGCAATATCCGCGAGCCACACATCGAGAAGGGCGAGATTCCGGTCGGTGCCAAGCTGATCGTCCTCGGCGGCCCGGCCATGCTCATCGGCCTGGGCGGAGGTGCGGCGTCGTCCATGACTTCCGGCACCAGCAGCAGCGATCTCGATTTTGCCTCCGTGCAGCGCGACAACCCGGAGATGGAGCGCCGTTGTCAGGAAGTCATTGACCAGTGCTGGCAGCTGGGCGAACGTAATCCGATTATCTTCATCCATGACGTCGGCGCGGGTGGTCTTTCCAACGCGCTGCCCGAACTGGTCAAGGATGGTGGCCGGGGTGGTCGTTTCTCATTGCGCGACATCCTGAACCTCGAGCCGCAAATGTCGCCGCTGGAGATCTGGTGCAACGAGGCGCAGGAGCGCTATGTGCTGGCGGTCAGCTTCAAGGATCTGCCCTTGTTCAAGAGTCTGTGTGCCCGTGAACGCTGCCCCTACGCGGTGGTGGGAGAGACCACCCGCGAGGAAGTCATCGAGCTGACCGACACCCATTTCAACAACAAGCCCATCGATCTGCCCATGAGTGTGCTGTTCGGCAAGCCGCCGCGCATGCACCGCGAAGCGCGCACGCTGACTGCGCGCGCCAACGAACTGGATACCTCCCAGATCGAACTGGCCGAGGCGGTGCAGCGCGTATTGAGTCTGCCCGCCGTGGCGAGCAAGAGTTTTCTGATCACTATCGGCGACCGCTCCATCACCGGTCTGGTCAGTCGTGACCAGATGGTGGGCCCCTGGCAGGTGCCGGTTGCGGATGCCGCGGTGACTGCAGCATCGTTCACCAGCTATCGTGGTGAAGCGATGGCGATGGGCGAGCGCACACCCATCGCCTTGCTGGATGCCCCGGCCTCCGCCCGCATGGCGGTTGCCGAAGCCGTGACCAACATTGCCAGTGCTGCCATTGGTGCGATTGGCGACATCAAGCTCTCGGCCAACTGGATGGTTGCCGCAGGACATCCTGGCGAGGATGCGCGTCTTTATGCGGCAGTACAGGCCGTGGGCATGGAACTGTGTCCGGCGCTCGGCATCTGCGTTCCGGTGGGCAAGGATTCCATGTCCATGCGTACCGTCTGGCAGCAGGATGGCGAGCGTCACAGCAATACGGCGCCACTGTCGCTGATCATCTCCGCCTTCGCGCCAGTAACCGATATCCGCCGCACGGTGACGCCTCAGTTGCGTACCGATCAGGGCGACAGCGATCTGCTGCTGATCGACCTGGGGCACTCGCGCAATCGCATGGGCGGCTCAGCACTGGCACAGGTTTACCGTGAGACCGGCGCGGTCCCGCCCGATCTCGACAACCCTGCCGACCTGAAGAATTTCTTCGCGCTGATTCAGCAGCTCAATAGCCAGTCTCTGCTGCTGGCCTACCATGATCGCTCCGACGGCGGGCTGTTTGCCACGCTGGCGGAGATGGCCTTTGCCGGACACTGTGGTGTGGATATCCAATTGGCCGAGACGCTTGTCAACGGCAATGACGACGTGCTGCCGGTGCTCTTCAGTGAGGAGATCGGGGCGGTCATTCAGGTGCGCCGCGCCCAGCAGGCTGTGGTGCTGCAGATGATTGAACAGGCTGGTCTCTCTGATTGCACCAGCGTCATTGGTACGCTTAACGGCCGCAATGAGCTGCGCATTCTCAATGGTGGCAAGCTGTTGTTCGAGGATTCCCTTGTTGCCCTGCAGCGCCTGTGGGCACAGACCAGCTTCCAGATTCAATCTCTGCGCGACAACTCCGAGTGTGCGCTGCAAGAATACGATGCACTGCTGGACGCCAAAGATCCGGGGCTGAAAGTGGCTCTCAGCTACGACCAGAATACGGATATCACTGCGCCCTTCATCAACGTTGGTGCGAAGCCTGTCGTGGCCGTGCTGCGCGAGCAGGGTGTCAACGGCCAGGTTGAGATGGCAGCGGCGTTTGATCGTGCGCGCTTCAATGCGATTGACGTGCACATGACTGATCTGTTGTCCGGGCGCGTGAAGCTCGACCAGTTCAATGTGCTGGTGGCCTGCGGCGGTTTCTCCTTCGGTGATGTGCTTGGGGCAGGCGGCGGTTGGGCTAAATCCATTCTGCACAACCCGGCACTGCGCGCCGAATTTGTACGCTTCTTCGAGCGCGAAACCACCTTGACGCTGGGCGTCTGCAACGGTTGTCAGATGGTGTCGCTGCTCAAGGAATTGATTCCCGGCGCGACACACTGGCCACGCTTTGTGCGCAATCGCTCCGAACAGTTCGAGGCGCGTACTTCGCTGGTGCAGGCGGCGGATTCCAGATCAGCCTTCTTTACTGGAATGGCGGGT
>CAIRBI010000299.1 GCA_903876785.1 uncultured Gammaproteobacteria bacterium | reverse complement strand
GTTTCATGCATGTTTCCTTGAAGCGTCGAGGCTTCGTAGGTGAGGTGATGAGCGAGCAGTCAAGCGTGCGTCAGTGCGGCGCCGCCAGTAGAGAATGCCAGTGACAAAGAGAACTGCGGGGACAACACCCAGCACCACTGCAAGCAAGCGCGTTGGCAGACCGCCGACAGAGCCTTCATGAAGTGGTCTCAGCCAGTTGATAATGGTGTTGGACATGCTGAGTGCCCGGGTGTCGTGTATAGCCAGAATCTCTCCGGAATACTGGTCGACATAGACGAAGCTATAGGGGAAGCGATAGTTGGGGTCTCCTGCTACCTGCAACCGAATGCGGAAGGTACCCGTCCCGGGACCCGGTACATCAATCCAGGCGAGGCGTGTGTCAGGCATGCGCCTGTGGACAGTAGCGAGCACCTGACTGAGCGGCAATTGTGGCCTGTCGATGACGGTGGAGCGAGGGGAAGGTACTTCGATCACTGGAGTCACCAGCCAGGACAGAAATGTGCTGCGCTCTGCCGGAAGAGCCAACAGGGCACCGGTTGTCACCAGAATTAACAGAAGTACCAGGCTCCACAGACCGGAGAGCTTGTGGAGATCGCGCACACGCCGAACAGATGCCGCATTGCGTTTGAACGCGAGCGCTTTGCGCCAACTTCCGCGTGGCCACCAGAGGACCAGACCACTGCACAACAGCACCAGCATACCCAAGCCGGACCAGCCCACCAATTGATGGCCAGTCTCCCCTGCCAGGTAATGACGATGAAAGTCGTAGAGGAAGGTCATCAGATACTCTCCCCACTGCTCCTTACGAACCATGGCGGTGCCGTCAGAAGAGAGCCAGATCATTGTCGGATCGATCATATGGCCTGCGGCATCAGCTGGCGCGTAATAGCGGACAGGTATCTGTTGGGTAATTCCGGATGCTTCGAACGACCACTGCCCGAGTGCCCCCGGCAATGCGTCACGCACAGTCGCGAGCGCGACTTCCCAGACAGGCGAATTCCAATCCAATGGCAGTGCATCGGAGAGATCGGGGCTCAGATTCAACTTCGCATCAAGTTCAATATAGAAGACCAGCAGGGAGCCGCTGAAGCTGAGAAGTACGAACGGCAGGCCAACCACCAACCCGAGCCAGAGATGGACCTTTCTAAGCAGCTGCCGCGCAATCGATGACATACAGTGTGCAACCCTGTGCAGGACGTTGATTGTGCGGTAGAAATCTATCCGACAAATTTGAATGCAGGACTTAAGCGCGCAATCTGATACAGCGCAGCGGCTATACTAGTGAGAAGAGTTGGAATTGAACACGCGACATTGTGTCGCAGCACTGGAAGAAGGACTGAATCGGCCGTTCGAGCAATTGAGCCGGACGTTGCTTTGACAACGACCAACCAAGTGAGATTAATTCACACTGCCCTCACTCAAGAGATCGTTTGGACAATAATCAATCGCCACAAAGGAACCCAAGAGGTCTTTCAGAATCACCACCAGCCGTCGGCGATTTGTCAAACTGCTGCTGTCTGGAACCACTGCGTATCGGCATTATCGGTTCCGGGCAGATCGGCGGCACCATTGGCAAGCGCTGGGCGGAGGCCGGGCATCAGATTCTGTTCACTTCCCGCAATCTGGATGAGCTGGCGCCGCTGGTAGCGGCGGCAGGCCCGAACGCCCGCGCTGGCAGTGTGGCCTAGGCCGCTCAATTTGGTGACAACGTATTGATCGCCGTTCCATATGGCGCCATGCCGCAGGTCGGCAGTGACAACTCGCAATACATGCACGGGAAGGTCGTCATTGATTGCGGCAATCCCCGTGCTGACAAGTACGGACCTATGGCCGATGAGGCAATTGCCAAGGGCACCGGAGTGGCTTCTGCCGAATTCTTCCCTGGCACCAGACTGGTACGGGCGTTCAATGCTGTCAGTTTCAGCATGGTGGAGGACCAGCACCATCGCGAGGGGGTCCTGATTGGAATTCCGGTGGCAGGTGATGATGTTGAGGCGGTGGCTATTACGGAGCGTCTGGTGCGGGATGCGGGGTTTGATCCAGTGTATGTGGGGGCACTGAGCGGCGGGCGGCGTTTTGATCGCGGCACAGATGTCTATGTCCGTGGCATGACGGCTGCTGAACTGAGGCAAGCGCTGAATTTGTAAGTGCCGGCTTGGGGTTTCACTTTGGGTGCCGGGCTGTAGTGTGGGGGCTGAGCTTTCAGGACACGCCGTGAATACATCCCTGTAGGCTCGGCGGCCGCCATCCGACCGCCATGGATGGCGGAAGTGCAGAAAATGCAGGAGCATTTTTCTGCCCTGGCGGCCGACGGTCCTGAAAACTCAGCCCCCACACTGCATCCCTACCTCCAGTAGAAGACTGCAGGCATTGTGTAAGACAACTCAGCCTCTCAACGATCTCCACTTTATCGATTCGATGTAGCATCAACCAATGACAAAAATGAATACGCCCCAGAAACCTGCCGCGGCACAGCGTACAAAGAGCGTGCTGCCGGTGCCCCCAGCGGTGACCGTCGGCCGCCAGGGATGGCGGCCGCCGAGCCTACAGGGATGTATTCACGGCGTGTCCTGAAAGCTCAGCCCCCACACTACAGCCCGGCACCCAAAGTGAAACCCCAAGCCGGCACTTACAAATTCAGCGC
>CAIRBI010000298.1 GCA_903876785.1 uncultured Gammaproteobacteria bacterium | reverse complement strand
TTGAAGCGCAGGTCAATCCGTTGCTGGGCTGGGATCAGGGGCGTTATCTGATCGAGACGCAACCGGGTGGTGACACTGTGGTGACGACCGCTGGCCATGATCCTGTGCTGGCCCTGGAAGTCGACACTCCCGCCGCTGTGAGCAGCCAGGCGATGAATATCCTTGAGACTGGCAGAGCCGACGGCGTGGTAGTGCAGTCCTTTGGTACGGCCAGTTTTCTGAGCCAGCCAATGAGTGCCGAGGGCTTCAAGACCTCCATTCTTTCAGTGCTGGCACGTCCGTAGCGGGGAGGTCAGCGAGACATGAACAGATGGATCGTCGCTGTCCTCCTGACTGCGCTAAGTATTTCTGCCTTGGGTTTCAATATCAACGGCGCCAAGTGGCCCGGCGCCAGAACGCATCTCTACACATCCATTCCGGGCACTGCGGCCAGCGGCCTGACATGGAGTCAGGCGTTGCGTGATGCCGCTCAGGAGTGGAGCGAAAAGACGGTTTTTACTTTCGAATCCAGAGTCGGCTATCGAGACCCGTGTGTGGGGTATCGCAACAATCCGGTTAACAGCGATTTTCCTTCCGGGAACGGCGATGGCATCAATGGAGCAGACTTTACCAGCGATGTGTGTGGCAATGCCTTCGGGACCAACGTGCTAGCTGTGACGTTGATCTTCACGGAATCCAATGAGCTTGGTGCCTTCGATATCACCGAGGCGGACATGGTGTTCAACAAGGGCAAGACTTTCGATGTCTACGACGGCCCGGCTAATGGCGCCACGGGCACGGATTTCACCCGCGTCGCCCTTCATGAACTGGGTCATGTCATGGGCATGGGCCATGAGGACACGCGTGCTGCCATCATGCGACCCAACATTGGCAGTACTTTTACGCTGCAAGCAGACGATATTGCCGGAGCCAACAAACTATACGGCGGTTACAGCAACTGTCAGGTCAGCACTCTGAGCTTCGGAGCAGCGGGCGGACAACTCTCCAGTGGAGATTGCACAATCAAGGAGTTGGTCGGGGGAGGCTCAGATACCAGCTTGGCAGATGTCTATGAGTTTGAGCTTCTGCAGTCGACATCGATTGTCCTGAACATGCAGTCCAGCGCCGTTGATTCGGCCCTCGTGCTGATGGATGCAAGATCGGCTGTGCTTGCCCAGGCCGGCGAGATGGGAGGAAGCTGCCACTCGCAGATACGGACGACGTTGCCGGCCGGCACTTATGCTGTGCTTGCGAATACTTTCACCGACTCTTCCAGCCCGGATTTCAATTCAACCTGCAAGAATTTCGGCACCTACAGCCTGACCATGAGCTACACCAGCACCGCGCCGCTTGCCCTCGGGCGTCCGGCGAGCTTTCTCGGCGGCAGCGCGACGGCTGGCTTCTTCGGTGGAGTGACCACCGACAAGGGCAAGACCTATGGAAATGGCGTAACGTCGACGCAGCGTTTCGATGTCGTCGGGCGCATCGATATCGATCCGCTGCACCGCAACAAGGCTGGCTTTCTGGTGGTGGCGGCCCTGCTCGACAGTGGCGAAATCCTCATCAAGAACCAGGCAGGGCAGTTCCTGCCACTGGGTTCACAGAGCTCTCCTGTGCCTGTAACCACCGCCAAGGTGCTCGGCAGCAGCGAGACGATTGCCATCCTCAGCGATACCGTGGCGGCACAACTGGGGCTTAGACAGATCAATGTGAAATTTCTGATTGGATATGGCCTCAGCAGCCAGCCCAAGGAGCTGTATTTCCATCGCGAGCCCATCAGCCTGGTCGTCACTCCTTGAATGTTGTTCTGCGCGAGAAGTCTAGTTCCAGCCAGCGTGAATTACCGCTATAATGCCGCGCACCTCGCAACCACCAACGTCCAGGAAAGCGGAATTTGCTGATCCGACGGTTATTATTCGCGCCTGCGAGTCTCGGGTTGCAGTCCAGGCATCTGTTTCAGGTTGGTCAATTCAAGAGGATCTTAGAGTGGCAGTTTTCAACAGCGTTATCCGCTTCCGTTTTGTTAAGCTCAGCCTGCTGGTTTTGAGCGTCTTGTTCGCAGGTTCTCTGGCGGCGCAGTCCCTGGATCAACAGATCGCCGAGCGTCTAAAGCCGATCGGCGA
>CAIRBI010000297.1 GCA_903876785.1 uncultured Gammaproteobacteria bacterium | reverse complement strand
CGAAGGCATTGGCGACGCGGTCATCACCGTGGAGGGCGTGCCGTATCAGATCACCGTAATCCCTCTGTTTCTGCCCACCCCGGTTGCCTGGATCTTCGGAGGCTTTCCTCTCGATAATCAATTTGCTGCCACGGTGAAGCAGAGCATCGTCTCCGATGTCTCGATTGTGCAGTTCCGTTGGGAGGAAGGTGCTGCCAGCGATGCAGCCGCTGCGGTCAGTGTCATCGCCTCGACGCTGACGGAGGCGGACCAGAGCCTGCTTGTTGCGCAGTTGCAGGAGACGTCGCGCAATACTGGCGTGCTTGATGCGGGCGTGCTCGATGCGGGAGGAGGGGCTCAGGCCGCGACCCGCCGCATCCAGCTCAGCGAAGGCGAATACGGCACGCTGATGCGTCCGCTTTACGGTGAACCGGGAGCGGCGCTGCAGATCGTCGCGGTAATCCAGAAGTCCTACAACGAGAACATGGAAAACGTGCAGGCCTTCCAGCGCGTGTTACTGCAGTTTTACCTCGCGGTTCTGGCCATCAGCCTGCTGGCTGTAATACTGCTCGCGCGTTCAGTCACTCGCCCCGTGCTGGATCTGGCCAATCGGGTAAGACGCATAGAGGACGGCGACTTCGGCCAGTCCGTGCAGGTCAGTGGGCGCGATGAGATCAGCGAGCTGGCCACATCCGTGAACAACATGGCCCGTGGGCTGGCTGAGAAGGAGAAGGTGCGTGATCTGCTTGGCAAGGTGGTGTCGCATGAAATTGCCGAAGAGTTGCTGAGCAAAACCATCGAGCTGGGTGGCGAAGAGAAGATCGTGACGGTGCTGTTTGCCGACATCAAAGGTTTCACAACACTCTGCGAGAACACCCCACCCGAGGCGGTTTTGACGCTGCTCAACCGTTATCTGAGCGAGATTACGGCGGTAATCGAGCGGCATCAGGGCGTGGTGGACAAATATACCGGCGATTCCGTAATGGCGCTGTTCGGTGCGCCGCTGAGTCGTGGCAATGACGCCCAGAACGCTGTCCGAACCGCCTTGGCGATGCAGGAGGCCATGGCCGCACTCAATACCCGCAACCGTGCGGCGGGCTTGGCAGAGGTAGAGGCAGGCATCGGCGTGCACACCGGGCTGGTGGTCGCAGGCAACCTCGGCTCCCAGAATCGCCTCAACTACACGGTCATCGGTGACTCGGTCAACCTCTCGGCGCGGCTTGAGGGTCTGACCCGCAAATACCATGTCGCCAACATCGTCAGCGACACGACGCGGCAGAGCGCTCCGGGTTTCATCTATCGCGAGCTGGACCTGGTGCGGGTCGCGGGCAAGCGCGAGCCAGTCAGAATCTTCGAGGTGATTGGGGAAGAGGGCGCCATCGACGCGGCCACTGTGCAGGAACTGACAGCATTTTCTGCCGCGCTGCAGGCCTACCGGGCCCGTCAGTGGGATGAGGCCCAGGCCATGTTTGAAGAGTTAGGGGGAGCTGCGGCGGCAAATCTTTACCGCGTCTATCTCGACCGCATTCCCGAGCTGCGCGCGCTTGAACTTCCATCGAACTGGGACGCCGTCTTCACCTTCGACAAAAAATAGCTGTGCGACCTGTGCAAATTGTGCAAATTGCGCGAACTGTGTGCCCTGTGGGAGCGGGCCTGCCCGCGATAGATTCAGTGGTCAGGTCAATCGCGGGCAAGGCCCGCTCCCACATTCGCCGCATCCCGATACTGCGTCGGGGTCAGATTGTGCAGATCCTTGAAGGCCTTGTTGAACGAGGAAAGGGCGGAATAGCCGACGTCGAACGCGATGTTGGCGATCGG
>CAIRBI010000296.1 GCA_903876785.1 uncultured Gammaproteobacteria bacterium | reverse complement strand
TATGTCCCTGGACTTCGATCTGGGCAGCTGACTCTGTGGGAGCTTGCCTGCAAGCGATTTGAAAATTGATCGCGGGCGGGCCTTTATGCCCTCTGGGTACGCTCCCACACTCCAGCCCCTCAGCGGCATACGCAGAACAGGAGGGAAGGCCCCCCGCGTCGAGCGAAACTGCACAAGAAATCCAGCTGGAAAGTGGACGCGGATCAAGCCGTCCGCTTATCCTTGCCTTTTCAGTTATTTGAGTGTGTTGTCACCATGTCTACTATCCTGCAGAACCTTCCCCTTGGTCAGAAAGTCGGTATCGCCTTCTCAGGAGGGCTTGATACCAGTGCCGCATTGCACTGGATGAAACTCAAGGGTGCCCGGCCTTGCGCCTACACCGCCAATCTCGGACAGCCCGACGAGGCTGACTATGACGAGATTCCCCGCAAGGCCATGGAATATGGCGCCGAACTGGCACGTCTGGTGGATTGCAGGCAGCAACTGGTCAACGAAGGCATCTCGGCGCTGCAGTGCGGCGCTTTCCACATCACCACGGGCGGTGCCACCTATTTCAACACCACGCCGCTGGGCCGCGCCGTGACGGGCACCATGCTGGTGGCGGCCATGAAGGACGACGACGTCAACATCTGGGGCGACGGCAGCACCTTCAAGGGCAACGACATCGAACGCTTCTACCGCTACGGCCTGCTGACCAACCCTTCGCTCAAGATCTACAAGCCCTGGCTTGACCAGGCGTTCATCGACGAGCTGGGCGGGCGCGCAGAGATGTCGGCCTTCATGACCCAGGCCGGTTTCGGCTACAAGATGTCTGCCGAAAAAGCCTACAGCACCGACAGCAACATGCTGGGGGCCACCCACGAAGCCAAGGATCTGGAGTTCCTGAACAAGGGCATCCGCATCGTCAACCCGATCATGGGCGTGGCGTTCTGGCGCAGCGATGTGGAGATCAAGACGGAAGAAGTCAGCGTGCGCTTCGAAGAAGGCGTGCCGGTGGCCCTGAACGGCCAGACCTACAGCGACCTGGTAGAGCTGATGCTGGAGGCCAATCGCATCGGCGGGCGCCACGGCATCGGCATGAGCGATCAGATCGAGAACCGCATCATTGAAGCCAAGAGCCGCGGCATTTACGAAGCCCCCGGCATGGCCTTGCTGCACATCGCCTATGAGCGACTCGTCACCGGCATTCACAACGAAGACACCCTCGAGCAGTACCGCGAGAACGGCCGCACGCTGGGCCGTCTGCTGTACCAGGGGCGCTGGTTCGACTCGCAGGCGCTGATGATCCGGGAAAGCGCCCAGCGCTGGGTGGCCTCGGCCATTACCGGCGAAGTGACTCTTGAGCTGCGGCGCGGCAACGACTATTCCATTCTCAACACGGAAAGCCCGAACCTGACTTATCACCCCGAACGCCTGACCATGGAGAAAGGCGAATCCATGTTCTCGCCCCAGGACCGCATCGGCCAGCTGACCATGCGCAATCTCGACATCGTGGACACGCGCAGCAAGCTGGGGCTCTACACCCGCTCGGGATTGCTGAAAGTCGGCAAGGGCGGCAATCTGCCGACGCTGGAAGCCCCGAAGTCGGGGGAGTA
>CAIRBI010000295.1 GCA_903876785.1 uncultured Gammaproteobacteria bacterium | reverse complement strand
GTGAATTTCGGCATCGGCCCACAGTTGACGGACGAACTGCGGCGAGACGCCGCGCATATCCGCGTCCAAGGCGTCGGAATTGAATTCCAGAGAAGTGAGCAGGCGCTGTTCCAGATCGGGAATCCGGCCTTCGACATATTGCGCCATAAACTGATCGTCAGACTGCATGCGCCCGACACGGAAGAGCACATGCCAGATGGCAGCGGCCACACCAGCCACAAGAATACTGAAGAGTGCGATGTCACCACCGCGAGAGGGTTGCCACCAGGCTTCCAGACCACTGAGCAACAGGACCAGCGCTACGACAGCGATGACCGCCAGACTGACCTGCTGCAGCACGTACAATCGGCTGCGCCGGCGACGGAGGGTGCTGAGGGTCTGGCGTAGATTTTCGAGTGTTGGAGATGCCATAGAGAATCTTCTTGCTTGTGCGATTTGTAATTATCGTTGCCGGAAAATTTGCCTCGCTGCATGCATGGAATGCATCCCTGACACCTACTGCAAATCAGTCAGAAGCGGCCCAACTATCCCATTAACAGCGCAACCATTGCAAGCGATTAAAGCCCCGAAATCAGGCGCTCGCGAGATACGCAATGGTAGACCGTGCGGCCCCGGGAAGTCTTTCGCACAAGGGGCTCCGACACCACGCTGAAGGCCTCCGCTGCCGCGCCGGGCTGTCTGTCTGTCAGGCTGCATATTCTAGCGTTTCAGCTGGTGTTTGAGCACCTTGCCCGAAGGGGCGGTGGGCAGTTGCTCCATGAAGACGATGCGCGCCGGGCGCTTGTAAGGCGTCAGCAACGGCTTGATGAAAGCCTGCAGCGCGGCCTCGTCGAGCCCGCTGCCGACGCTGGGCTGGACATAGGCGATGACATTCTCGTTGCCAGCGACGGCTTCTCCCAGCACCGCGCACAACACCACGTCGGGATGGCTGGCCAGGACTGCCTCTACCTCCGGCGGATAGACGTTGAAGCCGGAATGAATGATGAGCTCCTTGCTGCGCCCGGCGATGTGCACATTGCCGCTGGTATCAAGCCGCACCAGATCGCCGGTATTGAGAAAGCCCTCGCCATCGATGACCGCGGCCGTGGCCTCGGGATTGCGGAAGTAGCCGCGCATCACGTTGGGTCCGCGCACATGCAGTTCGCCCACGTCACCCACTGCAACGGTCTGGCCCTGCGGGTTCAGCACCTTCCAATCCAGCCCCGGCAGCGGACGGCCGACGCTGCAACTGTCCAGCCGTTCGTTGCAACGCACCTGGCAGATGGTCGGCCCGCTCTCCGTCATGCCATAGGCGTTGAGAAGCGTCAGCCCGAAGAGCTGCTCGGTCTCCTG
This sequence comes from uncultured Gammaproteobacteria bacterium, assembly GCA_903876785.1. Lineage (GTDB taxonomy): Bacteria > Pseudomonadota > Gammaproteobacteria > Pseudomonadales > Pseudohongiellaceae > UBA5078. Next base: position 544 of record CAIRBI010000295.1, on the reverse strand, counting down.
CTTGATAGTCGGGTCCAGCGGCGCCCCACCGGAGTAGATGAAACGCAGGCGGGGCATTTGCGCAGGTCCGATTCCCTGCGCGCGCGTGTACTCGATCAGCTTCGCATAGGAGGTCGGCACACCAAACATGCCGGTGATCTGCCGTTCTGCGAGAGTCTGCAGCGTGCCTGCCGCCTCAAAGCGGTCCGCCAGCACCAGTTCGGCGCCGACGTACAAGGACGCCAGAAACACCGCCGACAGGCCGAACACATGAGAAACAGGCAACACGCAGTAGATGCGATCCTGCGCGCACATGCCTCGCAAGACACTGGTCACTGCGGAGACAAAGAGAATATTGCGATGGCTGAGCATGACACCCTTGGGATCACCGGTGGTGCCCGTCGTGTAGATCATGGCGCAGACGCGCTCCTGCGTCGGCAACGCGGCATCTGCTTCGGTTGCAAGCGCCTCTGCACTGCCCGGCACCATTCCGAGCCTGGCGCCGTGCAGCGCAATCACGCTGCCGCCACCTTGTGCCAGCCCCTGCCAGTGCGCCTCCGCCGCT
>CAIRBI010000294.1 GCA_903876785.1 uncultured Gammaproteobacteria bacterium | reverse complement strand
TTGTGTGCTGATTCCCATCATCAGCTGGGGCGCTTATACAATGGGTCTGATGGAGAGTGCTTACGCAGCAGAGGGTATAGTGAAGGATGGCTTCACTGCATTTCGGGAAGTCTGGTTCTACATGATCTACCCGTTGCTGACCCTGGTGGGCGTGGCATTTGTTGCCGTATTCAATGTCTGGCTGGGGCGCATGAAAGAGGTGCAGCAGCGTTATCTGGCAGGGGAGCACACGTACGAAGATTCAGGCACTGAACTGCCTGAGTTGAGCCCTGCGCTGCAGCAACACGGCGCCAAAGTGGTGGTTGTGGCACTTGGCGCGTTGTTCCTCTCAATGATTTCTCTGTTTACCTATTTTGTGTTGCAACAGGGGATGCTGGCAGGGCCGACCATTCGCATCACTCTCGCACTTTCTTACACTGTTGCCACAATCGCCACGATTGTCATTCTGCACCGGCTGCAGATATTCGATTTCAGCAGCAGTTCAAAGGCCTTCTTCAACGGGATGGGGCGGATCATGCCGATTCTGTGCATTCTGATACTGGCATGGACACTCAGTGACGTGATGGCCGAGCTGGAAACCGGCGCGGCCATTGCGCTGCTTCTCAACGCAGTCAACTTTCCGGTGTGGTTGCTGGCAAGCATGATATTCGTGATCGCTTGTGCGCTGTCACTCGCTACCGGATCTTCCTGGGGAACTTTTGCGATCGTGATTCCCGTTGCGGTAGCTGTGGCGGTGGCGCTGAACGCCCCGGTCGTGGTGTGTATCGGCGCCGCAATCAGTGGTGGCTTGTTCGGAGATCATGCCTCGCCCATTTCGGACACGACAGTGCTGTCTTCCATGTCGAGCGGCGTGAACCATATGTCGCATGTGGAAACGCAGTTCCCTTACGCAATTTTCTCTGCGGTGCTGACATTCTTCGGATTTATTCTGGCTTCGGTTCTGCTGGAGGTCGGAGAATCGCAGGCCTGGATTCCTGTTGTCGTCATGACAGGCATCGCAGGCGTTGTCTACTATGCTGCCTCCAAATCCGCTTGGGGGAGACTCGCGCCATGAAGACTCTTTGGCTGCGCAAAGAAGACAAGGCCGGCGAATGGCGAGTGGTACTGACTCCCGAGGGCGTTAGTGCGCTTGTTGAAAGCGGCGTGCACGTCGTGGTTGAAGCATCTTCGCACCGCGTGTTCAGCGACCAGGACTACCAGAACGCCGGCGCTGTGCTGACAGACCTGCATTGGTCGCAGGCGCCAGCAGACACCATCATTCTCGGGCTAAAGGAGCTGGCTGACTCTGACGCCCCGATCGCACACACGCACATTTATTTTTCGCATACATTCAAAGGGCAGAGCGGTGCCGCTGCCGTCCTGCAACGCTATGCCAGCGGTGGTGGAAATCTGTTCGACCTGGAGTTCCTGCAGGATGACAAGGGGCGTCGGGTTGCCGCATTCGGGTACTGGGCCGGCTTCACAGGTGCCGCGCTAGGCATGCTGGGTCTGGCACATTATCAGCGGTCGGAAAAACCTTACCCGGCTGCGCAACGCTATTCCAGTCAGCAGGAACTTGTCGATGCGGTCCGTAGGGCGCTGGCGGGGCAGACTGTGCGTGTAATGGTCATGGGTGCACTGGGACGTTGCGGGTCAGGGGCGGCCGATCTCCTGTGCCAGCTGGGACCACTGGTAGAGACCAGCCTCTGGGATATTGCCGAATTCAATGCGGTTGACAAGCCGATCAGGGCAATCATCGAGCACGACGTGTTCATAAACTGTGTCTATCTGCGCGAGCCGATTCGGCCCATGATCAACCAGGCCCTGCTGGCTGATAATCACCGGCTGCGGATCATCAGCGACGTCAGTTGTGATCCGAACAATCCGAACAACCCGATTGCCGTCTATGATGCCACGACCAGCCTGGCAGTGCCGTTCCGGCAGGCAACGGGCAGTGAGCACTTGCCGGTTCAAGTACAGGCGATAGATCACTTGCCGACGTTGCTGCCGCGGGAAGCCTCGCAGGAATTTGCGGCGGCACTGCTGCCACATCTACTGGAGTTCCTGACCAGCGCAAGCCTTCCGCTGGTCTGGCGCAATGCGCGGTACCGCTTTGTGGAAGCCAGTCTGCGCTATGGACTTGGAAGCTGAGCTGTTCTGTGCAGCGCAACCGCTACTCTATGGGCGTTCGTTGCCCAGAAATATTGTCTGCACTTCAGCAGTCTCTTATGGAAGGGGTATTTAAACTCACTCTTTGCATACTTAACGCACAGAATTAAAAGTGGTTTAGCTTGGCTGGCAATTTTTTTCAGCGCGGGAAAGGAAGCGAGCCGATAGGCGGCTGGCCAAATTCACTATGCCACTACAATATAGTAATCCTGATCGGACGCTGTGAACTGCGCACGCAATTCCTTGCGGCGAATATCGAAGGCATCGGACACGTATTTGAGAAACACTAGCCCCAGCATCACATGCTTGTACTGGGAGGCATCGAGAGAGGGCAGCAGCTTGTTGGCGCTGGTCCAAAGTTTCTTCTCGAGATCATTGAGAAACTGTTGTTCTTCTTGGTTGGTCATCGCTTGTTACTTCTTGGTTAAGACGGTTGCATCAGGCGAGGGGTTCGCGTGACAAAAATTCATTCTTCATTGAAATAGTCGGTATCGATGTCTTTGACGTGAAAACTCTGCTTGATGTTGACACCGATGTTGTACTCGATCATGTAGCGGGCGAGTTGTTGACCGTCAATCAACACGATGCTGATGTTCAAGCCACTCGCCGCAACGCGTGCCCCTTCGGAGAAGTCAGAGGTGGTGATGAACACGCCCTTGCGGGCGCCCTGACGAGTAAGGGAGCCGATGAACTTGTCGATCTCCGGCCGGTGTACTGTGTTCTCCCAGCGCTTTGCCTGCAGGTAGATGGTGTCGAGGCCCAGCTTGTCTTCGTTGATGATGCCGTCGATGCCATCATCGCCGGTGGGCTTTGTGGCTCTCGCGGATTCGGCGCGCGCACCGCCATAGCCCATGGCGATCATGAGGTCGACCACCAGTTGCTCGAAGAAATAGGGGCTGTTGCGCTTGATGGTTTCCAGCAGTTGAGAGGCCAGTGCGTTGGTGAGCTCCTTATGTGCTTTTTCGATCAACTCGTCTGGCGTCGCGTTCGACGCAGCCAACTCGTCTGTCGAATAATCGCTGGTCGTACTCTGATTGCCTGCAGTGGGCTTCGCCTGATGGAACTCTGCAAATTCGGGGAAGCGCTTGAGGTATTTAACATCGACGCGCACCTGGCATTCGATCAGCGTGTTGCGTCCGCGGTCGGTGATTTGAATGACACCGCGATCCGTTGCACTGATGAGCAGGGCTTTTTTTAGATATGTATTCGACCACGCAAGGCGGTTGCGAAGGACGGTCTGTTTGCCAGAAGGGAGGCGCTCATTTCTCTCGAAGTCACTGAGATTGAAAAACTCAGTGACGCGCTCGAACGCGTCATTCGTGGGAGTTGGTGCACCGTCCGCAATCGCTACCAGCAGGGGGCGCATGCAGGATTGGAAGTCTGGTATTGCCATTTGTCGAAGTTCCTTTCTTCATCTGAATACCTTACGTCGGAGTCTAATTCACTCCCACTCAATAGTTACTCTGTTTTATTTTCTATTCATATCAATAGCTTATAATCATATAAACCAGATGCGTAACATTTGTGTAACTATCGCTATGG
>CAIRBI010000293.1 GCA_903876785.1 uncultured Gammaproteobacteria bacterium | reverse complement strand
ATTGATTGTGCTTTGCTCGTTAGCGATTGTGGTGATGCTGACATCAACGCGTTTTTTAGTTTTCTTGCGCGCCAACAAGTAATTTTCGCAGTCAGTACGATGAAGCTCTTTGAGCTTTGTATCCCTGCCAATGAAATCCAAGAAGTGCTCAAGATGTGTTTTGATCGTGCCAAGTCTGCCTTTGACGATATAACCAGCTTCAACATCTTTCAGACGCTGAGCAATATACAGCTCTACACCTTGCTTGATCGTTTTTGAGAAGTACGTCTTACCTGCAAGCTCTTGTGCTTTGAGTTCGTGGTAGTGGAGTTTTGCTTTTTCAATTGCGGTGTTTTTGTTGCGAGTCTTCAAACTGAAGCGAGCGTACTTATGCTCTTTTGCAAGCCACATTCTGAACTGCCAGAACTCGCCTCGCATGAAGATAACTGCGTCGTCGTAGATGGGAAATTCGTCTGCTGCGAACTCTTTCTTTTTGAGTGTCATTTCCGCTTACGTGACCTATGAAATTGAGTAGTAGCACGAGTGTGTCACTTTTTGTGTAACTCTAATTCCAGAGATCAATTAAATCAATAGCTTATATTTCCGTGTGCCACTTTTGTGTAACTAGAATACCTATATAAATCAATGACTTAGATCTCGATTTCTACTCCCACTCAATCGTAGCCGGCGGCTTGCTCGAAACGTCATAAGCCACCCGAGAAACCTGCGCAACCTCATTAATAATCCGATTGCTGACAGTCTCCAGCAGTTCGTAGGGAAGATGGGCCCAGCGCGCCGTCATAAAGTCGATGGTTTCCACAGCCCTCAACGAAATCACCCAAGAATATCGACGCGCATCGCCCACCACGCCAACCGACTTCACCGGCAGAAACACCGCAAACGCCTGACTGGTCTTGTGATACCAACCGGAGCGGTGCAGCTCTTCCATGAAGATCGCATCGGCCCTCCGCAACACATCGCAATATTCCTTCTTCACTTCGCCAAGAATCCGCACGCCCAGACCTGGCCCAGGGAACGGATGGCGGTAGACCATGTCGTAGGGCAGACCGAGCTCGACGCCGATCTTGCGCACTTCGTCTTTGAACAGTTCGCGCAGAGGTTCCACGAGACCCAGTTTCATGTCTTCGGGCAGGCCGCCGACATTGTGGTGGGATTTGATGACGTGAGCCTTGCCGGTCTTGGAGCCAGCAGACTCGATGACGTCGGGATAAATGGTGCCTTGGGCCAGCCACTGCACGTTATGAATTTTCGAGGCTTCTTCATCGAACACTTCGATGAAGGTATTGCCAATGGCCTTGCGCTTCAGCTCCGGGTCACTGACTCCGGCCAGAGCGCCGAGGAACTTCGCTTCGGAGTCTGAGCGGATCACCTTCACGCCCATGTTCTTCGCGAACGTGGCCATGACCTGATCGCCTTCGTTCAAACGCAGCAGGCCGTTGTCGACGAACACGCAGGTGAGTTGATCGCCGATGGCCTTGTGCAGCAACGCTGCAACGACAGAGGAATCGACACCGCCAGACAGGCCCAGCAGGACGTGGTCGCTGCCGACCTGAGCGCGCACGCGGGCGATGGCGTCCTCGATGATGTTGGCGGATGTCCACAGCGCTTCACAGCCGCAGATATTGCGCACGAAGCGTTCAAGAATACGCAGGCCCTGGGAGGTGTGTGTCACCTCGGGGTGGAACTGGATGCCGAAGAAGGGTTTGCTGACATGGGACATCGCGGCGATGGGCGCGGTCTCGGTGGCGGCGGTGATGATGAAGTCCGATGGCAGCGTGACGACCTTGTCGCCGTGGCTCATCCACACGTCGAGGATCGCGGTGCCGCTGTCATTGATGCGGTCTTCGATACCATCGAAAAGTGGGCAGGGATTGGGCAGTGTCACTTCGGCATAGCCGAACTCGCTCTTGTCCGACGCTTCCACATTGCCGCCCATCTGCATGGCCATGGTCTGCATGCCGTAGCAGATGCCGAGCAGTGGCAGGTCGCCTTCGAACAGGAAGGCTGGCGCGCGGGGCGAGTCGGCTTCGGTCGTGCTTTCCGGTGAGCCGGAAAGGATGATGCCGCGGGCGTTGAACGCCTTGATGTCGTCGGCGCTGGCGCTGTCCCAGGCCCAGATCTCGCAATACACGCCCAGCTCCCGCACGCGGCGCGCGATCAGCTGGGTGTATTGGGAACCGAAATCCAGAATGAGTATTTTCTGACTGTGGATGTTTTTGGTGGTCATGGTTTTTGGTTCAGCTCATGCGGTAGTTCGGGGCTTCCTTGGTGATGCTCACATCGTGCACATGGCTCTCACTCATCCCGGAGGAGGTGATCTTCACGAACACGGGTTTGGTGCGCATCTGGGCGATGTCTTCGCAGCCGGTGTAACCCATGCTGGAGCGCAGGCCACCCATCATCTGGTGCACGATGGCATGCATCGGGCCTTTGTACGGAACCCTGCCTTCGATGCCTTCGGGGACCAGCTTTTCAGTGCCGGAGCCGATGTCCTGGAAGTAGCGGTCGCTGGAGCCCTGGCTGTGCGCCATCGCTCCCAATGAACCCATGCCCCGGTAGGCCTTGTAGCTGCGGCCCTGGAACAGTTCGACTTCGCCTGGTGCCTCTTCGGTACCCGCCAGCAGGCTGCCGATCATGACGACGTGAGCACCGGCCGCAATCACCTTGGCGATATCGCCCGAGAAACGGATGCCGCCGTCGGAGATCACCGATACGTTGGTGCCCTTGAGGGCCTCGGCAACATTGGAAACCGCTGTCATCTGCGGCACGCCGACACCAGTGACGATGCGGGTGGTGCAGATGGAACCGGGACCGATACCGACCTTCACGGCATCAGCGCCGGCTGCAGCGAGATCTAT
>CAIRBI010000292.1 GCA_903876785.1 uncultured Gammaproteobacteria bacterium | reverse complement strand
CTATTGATCACGAGGTCGCCAACCAAAAACGTTTCTGCAGAAACGTCGCATTCTGATACTGTTGGCGCTCAACACTAACAAGAGCTCTGGGGCCACCAGCATGAACCGAACCATCCCGTTACTATCCCTCATCCTCCTGGCCTGGAGCGGCAGTCCCGCCATTGCCGCAGACAGCTGGCCCGTGCAGGAAGACGGCGCTGAGGCAGCCGGCTTTACCGAGGCAGGCATTGCCAGTCTCGATGCGGCGATGAATGAAATTGTCAGCAATCAGGACGTGGCTGGCATGGTGTGGATGCTGGTGAAGGACGGCAAGGTTGCCACGTTCGAGGCTGCCGGATTCAATCGCGTGGATGGCCAGGTGCCCATGACCGAGGAGTCACTGTTTCGCATCTACTCCATGACCAAGCCAGTCACTGGCGTGGCCATGATGATGCTGTGGGAACAAGGCCTGTGGGAATTCGATGATCCCATCAGTAAGTTCATTCCCGAGTTTGCCAATCTCAAGGTGATGGCCAGCTACGATGCTGCCCGCAATGTCGTGCTGGAAGATCTGGAGCGTCAGCCCACCATGCGGGAGCTGCTCAACCACACCGCCGGTTTCGGTTACGGACTTTTCGGGGATGACCCGGTCAACACCGCCTTCCGCGACCAGGAGGTGCTGTCATCGGCCAATCTGGATGAACTCATCGACAAGGTGGCGGCCATTCCGTTGATGGCCCAGCCAGGGGAGCAGTGGTATTACTCAGTCGGCGTGGACGTGCAGGGCTATATTGTCGAGCAGCTTAGCGGCATGAAGTTCGGCGAATTCCTTCGCCAGAATTTGTACGAACCTCTGGGTATGGGCGACACCCGTTTTTACGTACTCCCGGAAGATGAGCAACGCTTCGCTGAGGTGCATTACTGGGACGCGGAGCGCAATCGTCTCGCGCAACAACTCGAACGCACTGACCGGCCGGGCTACAGGAATGCCGACCGGCTGGAATCCGGCGGTGGGGGTCTGGTGTCTTCCACCCGTGACTATGCCCGCTTTCTGCAGATGCTGGTGAATAGAGGTGAACTGGATGGCGTGCGCATCCTCAGCCCGGAGTCGGTGGGCATCATGCGAACCAACAGCCTGACCGGTGAAGAAAGCATGCAGTACGGCATCGGCGGCCCAGGCCAGCCGGGTGAGGGTTTCGGTGTGGATTTTGCGATCACTTATGATCCGCAAGCTGCCGACTCACCCCAGGGTCCCGGTACCTATTACTGGGCAGGGGCTGCGGGTACCTCATTCTGGATTGACCCGGTGAACGATATTTTCTGGTTGTCCATGATCCAGGCCCAGGGCCCGCGACGACCAAGTGCTGCGAATATGGGTGTGATCGCTCGTGACATCATTTATGAAAGTTTGAAGGACTAGCCAGCCCAAACAGGAGTAGCCGAGCCCTCGTGATACTGGAAGTCGCAATCCTGGATATAAAACCCAACATGGAGTCCGACTTCGAGTCAGCCTTCGCCTGCGCCCAGAAAATCATCTCCGGCATGCCCGGCTACGAATGATGCAGGGACACTGGAATTATGAAAACTGAACTCAGATCGCAAACGTCCAGCAATCGAAGGCGCGGACATCCGCTTCGTGAATGGCGATGTGCAACACGTCCACGCTGAAATGCGTGCGGCGGGCGTTACAATTCGGCCAGATTTTTTCGAACCTAACCCTGCACAAAGACACTCGGAGACACAGCAAAGCGTTGCGCCAGTTCTTTAATCTGACGAACATTCAACGCGCGTTTGCCGGATAGGATTTCCGATACGACCCCTTGGCTCCCTACCTCCGGCAAGTCCGATTGCCCCAGTGCATGTTGTGACATGAGAAACCGCAGAACCTCGGCCGGTGAAGCATGAGGCACGCGCCATTTCTCTTCGTAATCGCTGATCAGTTCTCCCAGAGTTGCCACCAAATCTGCGAGCGGATGATCTTCATCAGCCACTCCGGCGTCCAGCAGTGCGTTCATCACGGCGACGGCGTGGCCATAGTCCGTTTCGTTCCGAATCGGGCGCAATGGCACCTGTGAACACAGCGCAGTGTAGTGATCAATGAGATCTTTGAGAGCTAGCATTTTCGGGCCTCCAGTGATCGTACTGCGAGTGAGTGAACACGTGTCGCACATACAGCTTTTGCCGATTGAAATGGACGGCGGCAACTACGCGATATTTGTTTCCACCGACGTTGAAGACATAGAAACTCTTGACCCGATCCACGGAATTGAATGTATGGCGCAAATCGGCGAAAGAGAGGAATGCAGTGGATTCAATCAACCGGCGCCACGCCTGCAAAGGCAGATGGGCGTCGGGATATAAAGTCGCAAAATCCAACAACATCCTATTGCTGATTAAATGCATGTCAAATCATCCTTGTGTGCAAAATATCTCATGTTGAGATTTATGGCAAACTCCTTTTGCTTGGTGACATTCAGGCTTTAGAAACAGTATAGCGGGCAACGGTGCGAGCGCCTTTCAACACGTGTTATAAGATGCCACCACCAGTCCGGATAACGCCCTCAAATACCACCAAGGATTTCGGAATGACAACCCTGAAGCGCACAACTCAGCACCTGCTCCTTCTGACCCTCGCCATCCTCGCCTGGCCCGCTTCCGCCACTTCGCAGGACTACGTCGAATGGAGTACCGAGACACGTACCTCCCTCGGCTTCCGTGTCAATGAAGCATCGATCATCCCGCTGCTGCCCGAAGGATGGAGTTTGGCCACGATCGCAGATGCGCCGGGCCAGGTGAACCTTTCGGTCACGTTCATGGATCGGCATCTGGTGCTGGACGCGCAGGGTCAGCCGGTGCGCACCGGCACGAGTCGCTACATGGTGATGTCGGTGCAGGCGCGCCACGCGAGCAACGGACAGGCTGGCACCATGATCGTGAATGGCATTTCGCCGGAAGGGCCCGGTGCTTACGAAGTGTATCAACCGGCAGTCGCGGCCGAGGTCGAGCGGGCTTCCACCGGGCAGGGCGAGGACGGTGGACTCTCGGAAGAGACATGGCAACTGGAGGCAGAGAGTGGCGATAGCGTGACGCTGAATCTGCGCTACCGAAAAGCTGCGGCTGTACGGCGACAGTCGGAGGTCGTCATTCGCTCTGGCCGCCGTCCGGAGTTCACGCGCACGTATCACATCGATCAAGCCACTGATGTGCTGGGCCTTCCCGATTCCCCCGACAGTCGGATCGAGCAGGTGTCGTTCACCGTCGCGGGGCCGCTGTTTTCGAAAATCTTCGATGGCACCGAAGTGCTGACGGGTGTCACGGCAATTCCGTGGTATAGCCGTGAGATTTATGTTCCATAAGGACTTCAGAATGAACGCCTTCCCCCACGCACTCTTCATCTCCCACGGCGGCGGCCCCTTGCCGTTGCTCGGAGACCCGGGCCATCGCCAGATGGTGTCGTGTCTGCAAGACATCGTGGCGAGCATCCCCAGGCCGGACGCCATTCTCGTGGTCAGCGCCCATTGGGAGGAGCAGCGTCCTGCCATCACCTCAGGCAGCAAGCCCACGCTGATCTACGATTACTCCGGCTTTCCCCCAGAGTCATACTCGATTCAATATCCGTGCCTCGGGGAACCCGCGCTGGCGCGTGAAGTTCAGCGGTTGCTCGGCAATAGCGGGATCGATGCGACGCTGGATGAAACGCGCGGGCTCGATCACAGCGTTTTCATCCCGCTGAAGATCATGTATCCGCAAGCCGACATTCCCTGCGTGCAATTGTCTCTGGTCAACACGCTCGATCCGCTCGTCCACATCGAAATGGGCAATGCACTTCGCAGCCTGGCAGACCGACGAGTGCTGATCATCGGTTCAGGATTTTCCTTCCATAACCTGAGAGCATTTTTTTCCGCCGATAGCGCTGATTCTCGTCAGCACAACGATGCATTCGAAACGTGGTTGCAGAACACCTGCAGTGATCGCGCACTCCCCGAGCAGGCCCGACGGGAACAACTGCTCAACTGGAGCAAAGCGCCAGGAGCCCGCTTCTGTCATCCGCGCGAAGAACATCTGTTGCCGCTGCATGTGTGCTACGGTGCAGCGCAAACTGCCTGTACCCAGCGCTATGAAGTTGTCATCATGAACAAGAAATCGAGTATGTATTTATGGTGAGTCTGTGATGAAGAGGCAGGCGGAGAGCAACATTCAAATCAACTGCGCGAGGGTGCAAAGAAAGATGCTGCAGGATCTCATCCCCGATGTACGCGACGGCCTGACCCGCAAGGAACGCGCCGTCCTCTACTGTCTGCGCGAGACGCAGAACGAACTCAATGACAGGAACGTTCCGACACTCATGCTCTATGGCCGCGTCGTGGAAAAAGTGGATATGAGTCAGGCGGAATTCCAGGCAATTCTGACTAGAATGGTCGGGCTGCATGGCTATCCAAAGAGTGTTCGATAATGTAGAGCAGCCGCTGATGATCGTTTCAACATCGTAAATCTTCAACAAAGGAACCTATGTCACATTTTCCCAAGCTCCTCCGCGATCTTCCGAAATTCGAAGGCCCTTTCGATGCCTTCAAGCTGGCAGCACAGGACTGCGACGTGTTGTTCGCATCCTACCCGGCGAACACGACAATCCCCGAGCATAATCACGATACTGAGAATGTCGGTGTCATCACGCAAGGCGAGTTGTTCCTGACGCTAGATGGCAAGGAGACTCGTTACGGCCCAGGGGATTGGTATCACGTTCCCGCGAAAGCGATGCACGCCGCGCGCTTCGAGAAGGAAACGTCGGAAGTCGAGTTCTGGTTTTACGCTAAGTGAACAAGGCAATCGGCACTGCAAACAAGCGTTCGCCAAAGGGCAGTATGTTCTCACCATCGTAAAGCACCACGCCTGCGGCAAACTGTTCGCCGCAGAGATCCTGCAATTTTTTCAGGCCTTTGAAATCGCCTTGAGTCACGGTCGCGGCAGCTTTGATTTCGATGCCGGCCAGTTGCCTGCCTTGTTCGATGATGATGTCCACTTCGACCATATCCTTGTTGCGGAAATGGTAGAAGCTCAGCGGCTCACTGCTCCAGTCCGCGTATTTGCGCAGTTCCTGATGAATGAAGGTTTCCAGGAGCTGCCCGAGCAGGGATTTATCCTGCCAGAGAGTTTGGCTGTTGACGCCCAGCAGCGCGCAGGCCAGGCCCGTGTCCGTCAGGTGCACTTTGGGCGTTTTGATCAAGCGGCTCAGTCGATTGGCATGCCAGGGCTGTAACTGCTCAATTAGAAAAATTTGTTCCAGCACTGTCAGGTATTCGCGAATCGTCGGCCGACTCAGGGCGAAGGGCGATGCCAGATCGGTCGAATTGAACAAGCGGGCGGTTTGGCTGGCTGCCAGCGCCAATAACCTGGGCAGAACATCCAGGTTCCTGATGCTGGCGACATCCTGTACGTCGCGCTGAATGATGGTGGTGATGTAGTCGCGATACCATGCGCTGCGGCGTTTCGCTGAGTCGCGTGCGATGGCCGCAGGGTAGCCACCTTGGCAAATAATGTCGGCGAGAGATTCTCCCAGCCGCGGGTATGCGTTCTGGTTTGAGTCAGAGCCGAAATCAGCGCCAAAAAGCTGATCGAAAAATGCAGGTTTCTCGCCAGTGATTTCGCATCGGGCCAGTGGGCGCAGATGAATGATTTCCATCCTGCCGGCCAGAGAGTCTGCCAGTTGTGGCAGAAGCAGTACGTTAGCCGAACCGGTGAGAATGAATCGTCCTGGTTTGCGGTTTCGGTCAACGCTGGCTTTGATAGAGGTAAAGAGTTCCGGTGCGCGCTGAATTTCATCCAGGATAGTCAGCTCCGGAAGGCTTTGGACAAAGCCGACGGGGTCAGCCTTCGCCGCTTGCAGTTGGTTGTCATCGTCCAGACTGATGTAGTGATAACCCAGAGGTTCACCAACCGCGAGCGCCAACGTCGTTTTGCCACATTGGCGCGAGCCGTGGATCAACACGACAGGAGTGTCCAGAAGTGCTTCCCGCAAGGATGGTTCGATGAACCTGTGGTACTGAGCGGAGCTCATATATTTGGCCATTATGCTGCAAATAAGAGGCTGTAGCTCGGCCAAGTGTAAATAAGTCTTCGTCCAAATGAAAGTGGAGCTTCGTCCAGATGAAAATCCGCTACGCCACCACGCGCAATACCATCACTCTTAACGCCTGCGTCAGCTGCTGCAGATGCGCCATGTCTCTGGCTTCGTGCTTGATGGTGAGGGTCGATTTCTGAATGAAGTCGGCGAGTTGCTCCAGCGACATGCCGGCAACTTCGATCCTTGCCTTGCGAGGCCGCAGGATGTCTTCGATCAATGTCTGGTAGCGCGCCGAGGCCTCGCTGAGCTCCTCTTTGCAGGCACTATTGAATCCGCTGACGATGTCGTTGGCATCGGGGGAGGCGTGCAGCAGCTCGAAGCTGCGCACGGCGGTGTGGTGGATGACCACGTCCAGTTGCGCGGCCAGATCGGAAGTCTTCGCGCAATCGGAAATAATGTTGGCCACGTTGCGGTCTGCCAGATAACGAATGCTGGCGCGCAGCAGGTCTTCCTTGCTGGCAAAGCTGGCATAGAGCGTCTGCCGCGAGATACCGGCCTCGTGTGCCACGTCGCTCATGGTGGTGCGAGCCATGCCATAGCGCAGAATCATGCGAATGGCGGCTTCAACGATATTGATTTCACGGGTTTCCATGGCGGTGCATCTTTACAGAAATTGACTATTTGTCAACCTTCGCTTATAAGACACGCCTATTAGTTACGCCTTTAAATTGCGCCACAACGCTATTCACTCGACCCCAGTCTCAGGAGGACTCATGGCCTATCAATTAACCATCAACGGACAGACCCACGAAGTGGATGTCGACGGCGACATGCCGCTGCTGTGGGTGGTCCGCGATCATTTGAATTTCACCGGCACCAAGTTTGGTTGCGGTGTCGCCCAGTGCGGCGCCTGCACCATGCAGATCGACGGCGTGGCCCAGCGTACCTGTGTGCTGACCGTGGCCAATGCCGTGGGCAAGAACATCACCACCATCGAAGGGCTGCAATCTCCGCAAGCAGTCGCGCTGCAAGCGGCATGGGTAGAGCTGCAGGTGCCACAGTGCGGTTACTGCCAGTCCGGGCAGATCATGTCCGCCACGGCGCTGCTGGAAAAGAATGCCAGCCCGACCGACGCTGACATCGAAGCGGCCATGTCCGGCAACATCTGCCGCTGTGGCACTTACTCACGCATCAAGGCGGGCATCCACATGGCGGCCGCGCAGGTCAAGAACGCAGGGGGAGCCGCATAATGAATCTTCAACGTCTGTTTGGCAGTAAATCGGGCAACGGCAGCAACTCCAGTAACCTCAGCCGCCGCTCCTTTCTGAAGATCACCGCTGGCGGGACTGCGGGCCTCGTGCTCGGCGTGAATCTCAGCGGCTCAGCCGTCGCACAATCTGCTGCGGGAGCAGCCGCAGAAGGCGCGATGGAATTCAACGCCTTCGTCAGCATCACGCCGGACAACACCGTGAAGGTGCTGATCAAGCATCTGGAGATGGGTCAGGGCGTCTACACCGGTCTGGCCACCTGTATCGCCGACGAGATGGATGCGGACTGG
>CAIRBI010000291.1 GCA_903876785.1 uncultured Gammaproteobacteria bacterium | reverse complement strand
CGGAGATCAACTGGGTTAACCTGGCCAACGGTTACGGAGTCCCTGCTGCCGTTGCCAATACTGCCGAGGAGCTGTGCGCACTGCTCGAACAGAGTTACCACCAGCCGGGGCCGTTCCTCATTCAGGCGAATTGCTGACACGGGTCAACAGCGGCCCGGTCAACTGGGGGATTTCGCCACAAAGTGGTTGAAATCCGACGCTGCGCCCGCATTGAATATCCAACCAGCTGAAAGGAAAGGAAATAACTTCTGGCACGAATATCGCTACGACAGCTCCAGTGACTCATTAACCCAAAGGAGATGTAAGTACCACAATGAAAATTCTATCTGCCCTGCTGACTTTTGCCGTCATTACCGCCCTGATTCTGCTGGCCATCCCGGTGCTCACCGCAGGACTGGCGCTGGTGGTGATCTTCGGCTGTTTCTTCGTCTGGTTCCTGCCAATCCTGCTGATTCTCGGCTCTGACGAGACCCGTGGCGGCGAGAAGGCCGCCTGGATTCTGGCGATCATCTTTCTGTCCTGGTTCGCCTGGATCTTTTACTTCCTGCTCGCGCCAATCAAGCCGCGCAGCCGAGACTACCGCTATTGATAAAATCCGGTCCAAGCCCCGGCGTTTCAATCCTCGTCGTCATCCTCTTCAGGCGTTGCGACATCGACGATAGCCCCTGCCACCTTGAACGGCACCTTGGCGACTTCCAGCGTGACATCCACTGCTGTTCCCACCACCGCGCCAAGGCAAGCCGTCAACGCCAGGCTCAACACCACGACGGACAATAGTTTCAGTCGTTTGTTCATGACAACTACTCTCAACGGTTCATGATTTCAGTAAAAGGTTTGATATGCTCCAGCCCCGCCCCGGTCTCCACCATGTGCGCAAACTGCTCTGCCAGCCGCACGCTCTCGGCCAGCACCGTCTGCCAGTATGCGAAGCGCGTCTTATCATCCATGGTCTCGAAGTCCTTGCGGTCGGGTATCTTGCCATAGGGCAGGCGCCTGACAAACTCCGATGACGGAGCAACCAACAGGACATTGTGGAAGTTGGCCGGATTGACCCGCCGCCAGCGCAGCGCCTTGTCGAACCAGCCAGGTGTCAGGTGCGGATAGAAATGGGGATACAGCACCAGTGCGTTGCCATCCAGAAAGGGCATGTCGAAGTGGTAATCGACGATGCCGCCATCCCGATACACCCCGGGCGGAGCACCGGGAATATTCCGCACCCCTTCCATCACCATCGGGATTGAACCACTCGCCAGCAAGGCCTCGCGGACGTTGTCCTCAGTCAGGGGCACGCTGCGGGTCGGCATATCGTGCAATCGGGTCAGAGAAGAGAGCGGCGCGCCGGAATGAAACAGGATTCGTTCGAAGCTCAGGCGCAAACTGCGGCGACTCAGTGCGTTGGCAGCCGCGCACAATGCCAGTCCGCCAAGCAGCAGTGGCTTGCGATCCGAGCGCAGCAGCCCGCGCGCACGATCGGCGACGATGTGAACACCGACCCGGCTGTTTTTCGCAATTTCGGCAGCCCCATGCGCACCGAGCACGATATCCACCAACTTGCGCGCCTCGGAGCTGATTTCGTGCATCAAAGGCTTCGCGGAATAGGTCTGTCGGGAGTAATGCCACGCCAGCCGGTCGATCCCGGCCAGTGGATCGGCCAGCCCCAGACAGGCGAGGCGCCAGGCACCGGCCGAGGATCCCAGCGTCGCCAGCTGGTGTCGGCTGTTGGCAAAAAAGTCTCCGAACAGATAGCGATCCAGTCCGTACAGCACAAACCACTTCGGTCCGCCCGAGGCGCCGACAATCATGCGGAACTGTTCGGCCTGCAGACCGTCACGCTGAAGAGTGCGCAAGGCCGTCGGCCCGGCATAGAGCTGTAATGCAGACATGGTCAGAGGCGCCTCTCCCTGCATTCAACCGGACGTTTGCCATCGAAGGAGAAGGACTGGCAGATATCGATGAACTGCCGGGCCCCGGTGGAAAGGGCTCGACGCTTGCGATAGTAAAGCCCGAAGGTCAGTTCGATGTCCGAGAACGCCAGCCCAGGCAGTTGCACGAAGTCCGCACACACGGTGTTGGCGCGCAACACGCGCTCATCGACGTAGCACATGCCGATGTTTTTCGAGACCATGTTCAGGCGCATCGAAAGATTGCTGATCTCCCAGATAGTGCCAAACTCATGGCGCAGTTTCTCGATTGCAGGACGCACATCG
>CAIRBI010000290.1 GCA_903876785.1 uncultured Gammaproteobacteria bacterium | reverse complement strand
GCATGATAGCGCCGACGCCACGGCGGCGGGTAGACATTTCTGTTGCTGGCGAGGTGCCGGCACGGTTGGTCGCGCGCGCCAAGAGGAGTAACATCTCGATGGCCTCAACAGCCGATGAAGTCGAAAAATCGCCAAAACCTGACAGGAGTCATGTGTGGTTTTACCCATTCCACCGCAGCCCGATACAGATGCCCTCCAATCTCCGGTGGTTCTGCGCGCCAGTGGCCTGAGCAAGGTTTACTCCATGGGTGAGGTGAGTGTGCATGCACTCAAAAACGTCGATCTGGCGCTGCATCAGGGGGAGTTGCTGGTGTTGCTCGGTGCCTCCGGCAGTGGCAAGTCGACACTTCTTAATATCCTCGGCGGGCTCGATGTCGCCTCTAGCGGCGGTCTCTGGTTCACAGGTCCGGGCCGTGATGAGCACGACCTCAGTCATGCGAGCCAGACCGATCTGACCATGTACCGGCGTGAACACGTGGGTTTCGTCTTCCAGTTCTACAATCTCATTCCCAGCCTGACGGCGCGCGAGAACGTGGCGCTGGTGACCGACATCGCCCGCTCGCCGATGCGGCCGGAAGACGCGCTCGAACTTGTGGGACTGGGGCCGCGTATGGATCACTTTCCGGCCCAGCTCTCCGGCGGCGAACAGCAACGGGTCGCCATCGCCCGCGCCATCGCCAAGCGGCCGCACATTCTGCTGTGTGACGAACCCACAGGGGCGCTCGATGCCGCTACCGGCCGCCTGGTGCTCTCGGTGCTGGAGCGTGTCAATCGCGAGACCGGCACCTCCATGGCTATCATCACCCACAATGCGGCGATTGGCTCCATGGGTGACACCGTGGTGCACATGAGCAGCGGCGAGATCGTCGCGTGTGAACACAATGCACAGCGCGCCAACGTGGAGGCCGTGCAGTGGTAGAGAACCGCGCCGTCGCCTCGCTTGCTGCCTCCCTTGATGCCAGGCTGAGCCTGAGCTCACTGAGCCGCAAACTATTGCGTGAGTGCTGGCACCTCAAGGGACAGTTGCTGTCGATTGCGCTGGTGGTGGCGACCGGCATCATGACCGTGGTCACCATGCGCGGCAGTTATGAAGCACTGGTCGACGCGCAGCAGCGCTACTACAACGAGACGCGCTTCGCGGATGTATGGACTTCGCTGCGCCGCGCCCCGGAATCCCTGCGTGAGCAGATCGAGGCCATTCCGGGCGTGACGCTCGCTGACACACGGGTGAGCTTTCTGGCCACACTCGATCTTGAGGGGCTGGATGCACCGGCGCAGGGGCGCTTCGTGTCTATCCCCGAGAACGGCCGCCCCGTACTCAACGACATCATGCTCACCCAGGGGCGCTACGTCGAAGCGGGTGCGCCGGACGAGGTGATCATCAGCGAGAATTTTGCCCTGGCACGCGGCCTCAATCCCGGCGACAGTCTGCGCGCCATCATCAACGGACGCGCGCGTGAGCTGGACATTGTCGGTGTGGCCATCTCGCCCGAGCATACCTATTCTGTGCCGCCTGGTTCATTGATTCCCGAGGACGATCGTTATGGCGTCCTGTGGATGGGGCGGCGGGCGCTGGGGCCGGCCTACGACATGGAGGGCGCCTTCAACGAAGCTTTCGTGAAACTCAGCCCGGGTGCCAACGAGCTGGCGGTGATCGCCAGCCTCAACACCTTGCTGACACCCTATGGTGGCTTCGGCGCCTATGCACGTCGCGACCAATCCTCGCACCTCATGCTGCAGGGCGAGCTGGATCAGAACCGCGCGATGGGCACGGCGATTCCCGCGATTTTTCTGGCGGTAGCGGTGTTTCTGTTGCACCTGGTGCTGGGCCGCCTGATCACCACGCAGCGCGGCGAGATCGCGGTGCTGAAAGCTTTCGGCTATCGCGACTGGGAGGTCGGTCGGCATTTTCTGATGTTCGCCGTGGTTGCCATGCTGGTTGGTGCGCTCATCGGCACCGTTGGCGGGCTGCTGTTGGGGGATGCCTACATCGGCATGTACCGGCAGTATTTTGATCTTCCCAACCTTGGGTACAGACTCAGTCCGCTGCTGCTCGGGATTGCGCTGCTGGTCAGCCTGGCCGGAGCCTTCAGTGGGGCTCTTGGCGCTGTGCGCAAAGCGGTGCGGCTGCCGCCCGCAGAGGCCATGCGTCCGGAGCCGCCGGCCCGCTTCACGCCCGGCGTGCTGGAGCGACTCGGCATTGGCAAGCTGCTGCCGTCCTCGGGCCGCATGATCTTGCGCAATCTCGAGCGCAAACCCTTGCAGGCCTTTTTCTCTTCTCTTGGTGTCGCCTTCTCCGTCGCGATTCTGGTGGTCGGGCTGTTCATGTTCGATTCGATCAGTTATTTGCTGGAAGTGCAGTTTCGGCAGACGCAGCGGGAAGACCTGACGGTCTCGTTTCTGCAGAATCTGCCCGGCGCCGCGCGTCACGATCTCGCCCGGCTGGATGGTGTCACCCGCGTGGAAACGTATCGGATGGCCCCTGCGCGCCTGCGCTTCGAACACTGGAGCCGGGAGACGGTCATTCAGGGCATGGAAGAGGATGGCCAGCTGCGGCGCATCATCACCGCCGATGGCGGTGTGCAGCCCTTGCCCGCCGACGGTCTGGTGCTGAGTCAGGTGCTGGCGCAGCGGCTGCGGGTGCAGGTCGGCGAGATCCTGACGGTAGAAATGCTGGAAGGGCGAAGGCAAACGACCTCGGTGCAAGTCGCGGGCATCGTGGATGATCTGCTGGGAGTGTCGGCATACATGAACATGCAGGCGCTGCAGCGTCTGACCGGCGAGGTTGATGTGATCTCCGGCGCCTATCTGAGCGTGGAGGAGAGTGTAGAAGAGAGTGTAGAAGAGAGTGTGGAGGAATCGGAGCGCACCGACCTGTACAGCGAGCTCAAGCTGGCGCCTGCAGTGGCGGGCGTCGTTTCACCGGCCTCGATGCTGGCATCTTTCGAGGAACAGCTGGCGCAGAATATCTACATCTCGGTCGGCTTTCTCGTCGGTTTTGCGAGCGTGATTGCCGTCGGCGTCATTTACAATGGCGCCCGTATCGGTTTGTCCGAGCGCGGTCGCGAACTTGCCAGCCTGCGCGTCATGGGCTTTCGGCGCGGCGAGGTGGCGGTGCTGTTGCTGGGAGAGCAGGCGGTGATTACGCTGCTGGCGATTCCGCTGGGGTGGATCATC
>CAIRBI010000289.1 GCA_903876785.1 uncultured Gammaproteobacteria bacterium | reverse complement strand
GCCCGCCGTCACGGCCAGCGTGCCACGGGCGTAGCCGGTGCGGTCCATGGTCTGCGCAAACAGGGTATGGGCGTCGTCTGTCGGGGTGACCAGCACGTCATAGGTCTGGCCCGGGCCGAAGCGGAATTCGTCGACTTCCACGGGTTCGATGTCCTGGCCGTCGGCCTGCACCACTGTCAGCGTCAGTCCCGG
The DNA here is from genome assembly GCA_903876785.1 of uncultured Gammaproteobacteria bacterium. Classification (GTDB taxonomy): domain Bacteria; phylum Pseudomonadota; class Gammaproteobacteria; order Pseudomonadales; family Pseudohongiellaceae; genus UBA5078. Next base: position 3,188 of record CAIRBI010000289.1, on the reverse strand, counting down.
GATACGCACGTCGTAAAAGGTGTTCGCGCAGCCATTGATGAAACGCAGGCGCAAGCGCTCGCCACGCTGGAAGAGGCCGGTCCAGTTGCCTGCCGGGGTTGTGCCGTTGCACAGGAAGGTCAGCGCGGCGGCCGAGAGATCGGCGAGATCGGTCGGGTTCATGCGCATCTGCTGACACATGCGGCGTTCGTCCAGGGCTGCGCCCAGTCCGTCGCGAGAGACATCGTTAAGAAAGTCGAACACGGTTGGCTGGTTGAAGTTGTAGTAGTCGCTCTGCACTTTGAGTTTGGCAAACAGCGCCATCGGGTCGCCGTCGGTCCAGTCGGACAGCAGCACCACATGGTCGCGATCGGCCTGAATCCGCTCGCCGCTGGCGGGCTCGATGACGATGGCGCCATACAGCCCGTGCTGTTCCTGACCCCCGGAGTGGGAGTGGTACCAGTAGGTGCCGGATTGCACAATCTTGAACTTATAGGTGAACGTGGTGCCCGCCGGGATGCCGTCGAAACTGATGCTTGGTACGCCGTCCATGTCAAAGGGCAGGATGATGCCGTGCCAGTGAATGGAGGTAGCTTCCTGCAGACGGTTGACGACGCGGATCGTCACCGTGTCGCCCTCGCGCCAGTGCAGCGTGGGGGCAGGGATGGAGCCATTGACGGTGGTGGCAGTGCCGAGTTTGCCGGTGTAGTTGACTGACGAAGTGTCGATGACCAGCTCGAAGTCAGTGCCGCTGAGCACCGGCGCTGTGCCTGTCGAGGGCGCAATAGCCATGTCGCTTGGCGCGGAGAGTGTGCGGCCTGCGAATGCTCCGGTGGCAAGCAGCACACCGCCGGCCGCCAGCCCCTGCACGAAGCGGCGGCGTGAAAGCGGCAGGGCTTTTTTGAATTGATTCTCGCGGTCTTGCATCAAGCGGGTCTCTGGTGATGAGCAAGAAATGAGCTAGGGGTAACACAGGACCATGATGCAGGTGGAATGCTTGCAATGCTACCGCTGTCAGCTCGCATCCTTGATCATGTTGCGCGCAATGATCAGCTGCTGGATCTGGCTGGTGCCTTCGTAAAGGCGAAACAGCCGCACGTCGCGGTAGAAGCGCTCCACGGCGTACTCGGAGATATAGCCCGCGCCCCCGTGAATCTGCACGGCGCGATCCGCCACCCGGCCCACCATCTCGGTGGCGAATAGCTTGCAGGCGGCTGATTCGGTGCTCACATTCTGACCCGCGTCGCGGCGGCGCGCGGTCTCCAGCACCATGCAGCGTGCGGCGTAGGCCTCGGTCTTCGAATCGGCGAGCATGGCCTGAATCAGTTGATGCTCGGCAATCGCCACGCCGAACTGCTTGCGCTGCATGGCGTACTGGAGCGCATCGCGAATCAGACGCTCCGCCACGCCGACGCTGATGCCCGCGATATGCAGGCGGCCGCGGTCCAGCACCTTCATCGCGGTGATGAAGCCCTGGCCTTCTTTGCCGATCAGGTTGGCGGCGGGCACCGGGCAGTCTTCGAAGATCACGTCACAGGTCAAGGAACCGGCCTGCCCCATCTTCTTGTCTATCGGGCCGAGAGTGATGCCCGGCGTGCCCTTCTCGACGATGAACGCGGAGATGCCGCGTGCACCCTTGATCTCCGGGTTGGTGCGGGCCATCACGTTGAAGGTGTCGGCGACCGGGCCGTTGGTGATGTAGCGCTTGGTGCCGTTGAGGATGTAGTGGTCGCCCTCGCGGCGCGCGGTTGCCTTCACGGCACCGGCGTCGGAACCGACATCCGGCTCGGTCAGGCAGAAGCAGCTGATCAACTCGCCGCTGGCGTAACGGGGCAGGAAGCGCTGCTTCTGTTCCTCGGTGCCGTCGAACACCACAGCCGCCGAGCCGATGCCGTTGTTGGTGCCCAGAATCGAGCGAAATGCGGGGGAGGTCTGGCCCAGTGTCATTGCCAGGTGAATCTCTTCTTCCATGGTCAGTCCGAGACCACCGTATTCCTCGGGGATGGTCATGCCGAAGAGCCCCAGCGCCTTCATTTCCTGCACGATGGCATCGGGCACGCGAAACTCCTCCGCCACTTGCTGCTCAGCGGGGATCAAGCGTTCTTTTACAAAGCGATCCACCAGATCAACCAGCTGATCCAGAATCTCCTGATCACGAATCATGCAGTTTTCCCCTGAATACAACTCCCAGATACACCCTGTGGGAGCGGGCCTGCCCGCGATGCCTGTGCCCGAAATTGCACCCTGTGGGAGCGGGCCTGCCCGCGATGCTGTCGCGGAATTTATCGCGGGCAAGGCCCGCTCCCACAGGTTGTTGCGGAGCAGCTTAAAGACTCGGCGAAGCGAATTCCACCTGTTTAAGCCCCTGTGCTACGCTGTGCTCCCGAACCAAAGAGGGTGAAAAGAGGGTGAGCGATGACCGGTAACCTGGACGCATACATTTACGATGGCGGCAGAAGCGCGTTCGGACGACACGGCGGGGCGCTTGCTGCGGTGCGTCCGGATGATCTGCTTGCCCACATCATCAAGTCGGTGGTCGGCCGCAATCCGTTTGCGGGTGCCGACTACGAAGACGTCATCATGGGCAACACCAATCAGGCCGGTGAGGATTGCCGCAATGTCGGGCGCTTCGCCGCGCTGCTGGCGGGCATGCCGACCTCGGTCGGTGGGTTGACCGTCAATCGTCTGTGCGGGTCCGGACTGGCCGCCGTGCTGGATGCGGCGCGCGGCGTGAAGAGCGGCGAGGGGCAGTTGTTCCTGGCCGGTGGCGTCGAGTCCATGAGCCGCGCCCCGCTGATTCTCTCCAAGGCGACCTCGGCCTATGACCGTGGTCAGCAACTGGCCGACAGCACCCTCGGCGCCCGCTTCACCAATCCGCTGTTCGCTGCCGCATTCGGTGGTGACACCATGCCGCAGACGGCCGACAACATCGCCGCCGACCTGGCCATCTCCCGCGCTGACAGCGATAGCTTCGCCTCCGCCTCGCAAGCCAAATACGAAGCCGCCCGCGTGGCTGGATTCTTCCGCGACGAGATCATCGCCACGCCCGTCCCGCAGGGCCGCAAGCTTCCGCCGCTGCAGGTCACCGAAGATGAGCATCCACGCCCCGATTCCACGCTGCAGGCGCTGTCCGGATTGCGGCCGCTGTTTGAAGGTGGTGTGGTCACTGCGGGCAATGCCTCCGGGATCAATGACGGCGCCGCCGCATT
>CAIRBI010000288.1 GCA_903876785.1 uncultured Gammaproteobacteria bacterium | reverse complement strand
TTCCAGGCGACGAGGCTCGAAGGGGTCATGGCCGCGACTCGTGCACGATCCTGCGGATTGAGAGGCTCGCGCGGCATCGGATCGAGCCCCAGATTCCAGCCCAGCTCCTGTTTCTCCATGCTGCCCGGATTGGTGTACTGATACGACGTGTTCTGGGTCGGCAGGAAGACATAGCCAGTGGCCGGATCGCGCGACATCGGATACCAGTTGTGCCCTCCCAGCGGGCCGGGGAACATCACGATGGGATTATTCTCATAGCGGATGCCTTCGGCTTCGATTGGTCGGCCCGTCACGGGATCAAGTCCGGACGCCCAGTTCACGTCGACGTAATTGTTGCCGGAGATGAATTCGCCATTGGTTCTGTCGATCACGTAAAAGAAACCATTCTTGGGCGCTTGCATCAGCACCTGCCGCATGCGGCCGTCGATCTCGATATCAGCGAGCATGATGTGCTGGGTGGCAGTGTAGTCCCAGGACTCACCCGGCGTGGTCTGGAAGTGCCAGACGTACTCGCCGGTGTCGGGACGCAGCGCGACGATCGAGGACAGGAACAGGTTGTCGCCCTCGCCGTTGGAGCGAATATTGTGATTCCAGGGGCTGCCATTGCCGACGCCGATATAGAGCAGATTCAGCGCGGGGTCGTAGGCCATGGAATCCCACACCGTGCCACCGCCGCCGAGAGTCCACCACTCGCCCGCCCAGGTCTGTGCCGCCATCTCCAGAGCGGGGCTCTCGAAACCAGCGGCTGGATTGCCGGGTACCGTATAGAAGCGCCACAGCATCTCGCCTGATTCCGCGTCGTAGGCCGACACGTAGCCACGCACGCCGAGTTCGGCACCGCCATTGCCAATGATCACGCGACCATCGATCACACGCGGTGCACCGGTGATGGTGTAGCGCAACTCCGGATCGGCAGTCTGGGCAGACCATACCTCTGCCCCCGAATCACGATCCAGGGCGATCAGACGTCCGTCGATAGTGCCGAGGAACAACTTGTCGCCCCACGCCGCCAGGCCACGGTTGACCACGTCACAGCAGGCATTCACACCGTAGCGGCCGGGCACCTCGGGGTCATAGCGCCACTTCTCGGCACCAGTGTGGGCATCCAACGCGAAGGCCTTGCTCCATGCCGAAGTAAAATAGACGGTGCCATCGATGACCAGTGGAGTGGATTCCTGCCCACGGTTGGTGTCCAGTTCGAAGGACCACGCCACCCCGAGTTCACGGACGGTGTCGCGATTGATTTGCTTGAGAGGGCTGAAACGATCTTCCGCGTAGGTGCGGCCGTGGGTCAGCCATTCGGAGTTATTGCCGGCAGCGGCGATAATGTCCTGCGTGCCGACCAGCCTGACGCTCTCGACGGGAGCAGCAACGGCCTCAGCGACGGGTGCTGCAGTCTGCTGAGCGGGAGCCTCAGGTTCGCCGGAACATGCCGCCAGAGTGCCCAGCACCAGCAGCAGTCCGACTGCTTGCAGCGACGGTGACTTGAATTTCATGGTTACCTCTCCCTCCCCTTTTGAGCTGAGCATAGTCACGCAACGTCAAACGTGCAAGGTGGGAGCTGGCCTGCCAGCGATTGATTCACTACAAAATTCAGATGATCACCGATCTCTATCTCCCTTTGCGATAACCACATCGCTGCAAGATCGCGGCTGTAAGATTCTGGCCGCGAGGGCGGTCCCTGTGTGCGAATGCCATGATCGGTCCAGTCCGGAAACTCCGTGACAGCGATGACGCGGCATTTTCAAATAATCACAATCAGGATGCTCCGATGCTTAATAATTCGCTTAGTAATTCGCTTGGTAACGTCTCAAGAATCAAGAAGTTTGCTGCTTTCCTGGCACTCTCGCTCGTGCTTGGAACAGAGGCATTTGCTCAATCCACGCCCCCGGCTACACCACCGGCGGATTGGGGCCCTGTCTCCATCAATCTGGAGGAGATCGCTTATCCCTACCCAGTCCACTTCCTGCATCGCAATCTCTACGGTCAGGATGTGCGCATCGCTTACATGGACGCCGCTCCAACAGGGCCAGCAAACGGTCGCACTGTCGTGCTGCTGCATGGCGCCAGCTACTACGGCTGGTACTGGGAGCACACCATGAAGGCACTGACTGAGGCGGGCTACCGAGCCATCGCCATCGATCGACTGGGCTGGGGCAAGTCGTCCAAGCCCATCATTCCCTACGACGTCAATCTGCACGCCTCCAACGTCAACGCCATCATTGAACACCTTGGCATTGAGCAGATCGTGATTGCGGGACACTCTCTGGGCGGACGCCTTGCGAGCAATTTCGCACACATTTATCCGGAGAAGGTCACCCAGCTGGTGATGGTGAATCCGATAGCACTGAATGACTCGGACAACGGTCGCACCTGGAGCCAGCCGACCGGAGGTGCCGCCGAGCCGGACCTGCAGGCTCACTATGAATCCAACCTACGCCTGGAACAGAACCGCATCGTGAACTGGAAGCCGGAGTACATGGAGCACGTCCGTATTCGCTATGGTCAGGCGCTGAGCAGCGAGTTCCACCGCCTCAATCTGGTGCGAGCCATGAACAGCGGACTGACCTCCCAGGCAGTGGACACCTACTGGCCCAAGATCAACACCCCGGCTCTGCTGATCGGCGGCGCGCAGGATGGTCCTAACTATCCGGAGACTGCACGCCGAGCGGTGGACTTGCTGCCCAATGGCGAACTGATCATGCTGCCCGATGCCGGACACAATCCGCACGTCGAAATCCCGGACGAACTCAACCGCGAAATCCTGCGCTTCCTCGATGGCAACAGCTGACACACAGAACGCCGCGGGTCAGACCCACGCAACAATATGATTCAGAGAAATATTTTCAATTTTAGCCCTGCGAAAGCGGGGCTAGATTGAAATTTTCAGACCTGAAACCTTACCTTTCCGCCTTTCCAAAATCGGTCTTAAAGCGGCACTCTAAGGCCTTCCTTAAGTGAAAAATTCGCACGTTTGTTTTGTATTTCAACAAGTAACGCAGGTCCGACCCACGTCGCGACAAGGAAGTCACCAAAACACGACTCATGTCAAAATGTTGAATTGCCCACAGGTGTAATGTGTGAGTGTACGCACTGCATGTAAGTACACGATAAGGTTTGGAAATTCACATTACGAGGAGAGAGTTATGTTTAAAGTGAAGCTCAGCAAGGCAGTTGTATTCATTGTGATGGCCCTGTTTCTGGCTAGTTGCGCTACCGGACCTGGAATGCAGATTGGAAATACGGTGACGCTGTGCTGTCCCGGTAATTACGACAGCTATACAACGTTCGGAGTTGAAACAGTCGACATGCCTATCTTCCTGCGCGACTACATGGTGAGCGAGTTCGACACCGCATTCCAGGAGCGCGGTCTGACCCGCAACGATCAGAGCAGCAATCTCATCGTCACGTTGTCCTACAGACACGTCAATCTGGATCCGGAAACTCAGAATATCGACCCGTTCGTGCGCATGGAGTCGATCAATGTCGAGCTCAACTATATCGCGACCATTGATATCGCGATTCGCGAAAGAGCGGGCGGCAAAGCAGTGTGGGGCGGACAGATAAGTCGCATCCACAGCGTCAGCCCCGGTGAGTACATGCATGAAGGTGGTGCGCGCAGCGCATTCCTGCAAACATTCCAGGATCTGCTGCAAGCCTACCCAAGCCGCATGGACTGAGACCACGACGCGCACCAAGAGCGTCAGGACTGTTTCTAAGCATGACCAAGAGGCCGGAGAGAAGCAACACGCTCCGGTTTTTTCATTTGGCCACGGCCTGCACTCTTACCGTCAGCGACACTTCCGACTCACCGGCCTCAGCCACTGGCTCAGATTTTTCTGCCATCGCATCCATCGCCACACCACGAGCCATCATTTGTGGTTGCGCATATCCCAGTGATGCATCGATATCCAGAACCGCGATATCGACATCGCTCTTGCCCAATGCACGCGCAGCACGTTCGGCATTGGTACGCGCTCGCGCAATGGCGCTCTCCATCAGACTGTCGCGAACTGCATCGGCGCGCTGCGTGCTCAACACATAACCCAGCTCGCTCATGACGAAACCCATCTCCTGAATGACACCGGACAACTCCAGCACTTTCTGTGCGTCCTGACCCTCCAGCGTGACCGACTGACTGCCACGCCACACATTGTCGACGCGCCCGCCCTGCGGTTGATTGTTATATTGATAGACGGAGTAGTAGCCAGTGGACACCTTGATATCCGTCGCATCCTCAGTCTCCTCCAACGCTTGCGCCATCGCCGCATTGATCTCACGCTGCAGAGTCCCCGCATCCCGATTTTCGCGCTCAATCCTCAGCGTGGCGATCAGAGTGTCCTGTTCGACATTGATCCGCTCGGTGACCGAAAGTGTAATCAAAGTCTGCCCCTCCGGCAGCAGATTGATGTCCTGCGCAAGAGTTTGCGAAGACAACACCCCTATGCTCAACGCAAAAGCGCCCGCAATTGTTGCTATGGGATTCATCATGTATATCCTGTGGTTTCAGTTCCGTTGTGCTGGGCCTGCTGTTCGGTTGCTCATGGCAATCCTGCAGGAGGTGCTATAGATTACCTGCAATGACGCCCAATATAGACCCACACGCTGCTCTTGTCGCCACTCCACGCGTCTCACGACTCGGGGAGGATGCTCTCCTGTTTCGGTTCACCGCACCCGGCACCAGCACGCCACCCCTGCCTCTGCAACAACGCCTCTGGGCAATGACAGAGGAACTGGAAGCGCGGCGCGAAGAAATGGGATTGCTCGAAATTGTCCCGGGTATGGGCAATCTGCTTCTCAGACTGACAGCGTCGAATGCACACCAAATACAAACCCGCATTGATGTTCTGACCGCCAGAGTCCTGAACTTCTGGAGCAATCCGGAGGCAGCGTCCAGCTCGGCCCTGACTACAGCCGAACAGCTCAGGCACACTATCACCATCCCGGTCACCTATGGCGGTGAGGCAGGCCCGGATCTGCAGACGGTGTCCGCGCACACAGGTCTCTCTGCGGAGACCATCATCGAGCGGCACAGCGCCGGACTCTACCGCGTCTTCTGTCTCGGCTTTCTGCCCGGTTTCGCTTACCTGGGAGGCCTCGACCCGGCGCTGGCAACTCCTCGGCGCGCTACTCCACGCCTGTCGATACCCGCTGGCTCGGTCGCGATCGGCGGCAGCCAGACAGCGGTTTACCCATCCGCAACACCCGGGGGATGGCACATCATCGGACGCACAGACACGACACTCTTCGACGCGGCGCGACAACGCCCAGCACTGCTTCTACCCGGCGATACCGTGCGTTTCGTGGCGACAGGAAGCACGACATGATTGAGATCACTCGCTGCGGAGCGCTCACCACCATCCAGGACAGCGGCCGCCATGGTCTGCGGCATCTGGGTATCAGTCAAAGCGGCGCGCTCGACCCCATCGCCCTGCAACAGGCCAATCTGCTGCTCGGCAATGCGCCGGGCGCAGCGGTGCTGGAAATAAGCCTCGGCCCACTGGCGTTGCGTTTCGAGCAAGACTGCGCAGTAGCCATGAGCGGCAGCAGCTTTGCTGCATCGCACAGCACGCCTGATGCCGCGGTCGACACCAGACTGCTGCCCGGACATGCGGCGATCATCCGCAGCGGCGCGACGCTGACTCTGAGTAAACCCTTGGTGCCGGGCGCCCGCTGCTATCTGGCCTTCGCCGGCGGCATTGATGTCCCGGTCGTCATGGGCTCGCGCAGCACGGATTTGAATGCAGGATTTGGAGGATTGCAGGGGCGCGCTCTGCAGGCGGGTGATCGACTGCCGACTGGCCCGTCGTCACAGCATCAGGTGGAAAGCGGCAAGGGAATCCGTCCACTTGCGCCCTCGCATATCCTGCGCGCTCTGCCGGGGCCGGATTATGAATCTTTCACTACCGACTCGCAGATTCTGTTCTGGAGTCAGCCCTGGCGAATCAGTCATCAGAGTAATCGCATGGGGTTGCGCCTCAATGGCAGCGCACTGCAGCTCGAAGCTCCTCTTGAACTGCCATCGGCCGGAGTATTGCCCGGCGACGTGCAGGTGCCGCCTGATGGCCTGCCCATCGTGCTCGCGAACGACGCGCAGACGATCGGGGGTTACCCGCGCATTGCCAGCGTCATTCATGCAGATCTCTGGCAACTGGCGCACGTGCCGCCGGGCACCTCTGTCTACTTTGTTCCCGTCGCGCTGGAAGAGGCGATCGCTGCAAGGGAGCGCCAGGAGCGCTACTTGCAGCGGCTGAGCGAACTCTCAGCGCCGCCGGATTGTATAGGTCAGTGAATAATCCCGTTCGGTCTTGCTGCCAGCCACAATCGAGTCACTGGCAACCTGAGCGGTAAAGACCAGCAGTGCAGGGGTATCTACCGTCACGGTAATCAACGCCGAATCAATCTTCTTGACCTCACCGATCAGACTCTTCTCTACAAGCAGCCGCAGTGCCGTCTGATCCGAGCTGACCGGCCGGCTGACGGCATAGAGCCGTTCTTCAAACCGACGAGTGAGCGGTGAAAAGCTCAGGATTTTGGTGGTCGAAGTTCCTGCCACTTCCAAGTCATAGACATAAACAGGCACCGGTGCTGGGACCGGCGTGGTCGCCGCAATGATCGAACTGATTAGCGGCTGCAGGGTTCCCACCGGTACGAACGTGCTTCCGTACTGACGGCCACGGACAGACACAGCCGTTCCATCCACCGCCAGCGTCATTCCCGTCGCAGGATAGTAACGGCTGACGATGTTGCCATTGACCTGATTGAACGACAGTGTCCCGGCGGGAAACAGACCGGCATAGTGTTGTTGTGCCAGACCAAACAGTTGATTGGCGAGCGTCATGTCCGTGGCGCCTGCAGTGGTGCCACATCCACTGGCCAGACTGGTGCGCGTGCCCGTCAAGGTGGAGTATTGCAGCCCCGCTGCAGAATTCACAGTCAACGTCAGATCGCTGGCCGCGAGTTCCGCAAGCTCCACGCTCAGACTCAGCCCTGCCTCTGCGCTCTCCCAGAAACCACGAGTTGGAGCGGACTGGCGAGCAAACGCAGTGCCAAACGCCAACGAGTCCAGACACAACTCACCTCGACTATTGATTACCACCTGTGCGGCTGTCCCGTCGGTGAAAGGCGAGAAGGAAGTCGCACTCCCAAAACTCATGGTGTAGGTGCCGGCGACAGCAGCAGGAATGCTCACTGACACAGGCGCGTTGTTGAGCTGAGACAGGACGGCATCCAACGTCCCAAACACCGGTGGATCTTCTCTGTCGCCGAACTGACCACCATTCAGATAGACCAGCCCGTCGCGCACCCCGATAAACACCCCCGAATCGTAGTAATAGCGGTAAACGAATCCCCCATTCTGCTGATTGTAGGTCTGAGGACCACTGGGGAAAATTGCCGGGTACTGCTGCTCTGCTGTTGCGAACAGCGTATTGATGTCGACCAGATCCGGGTTGACACCTGCGGCATCCGCACAGACCGTCGACAGGGAAGTCTTGTCCCCTTCGAAGCGGCCGTAATAACTACCGCCACTGGACTGGAACGAGATCTCGCCAGTGGCAAAATTTGCCTGACTTTCCGTAGGGTCGTCATCACGCGTCAGATCCAGCACATAGCGCAGGTCGCCATTGGGGTTATCCCAGACGGCTGTGGTGTTGGCAAAATTGGTGACAGGCAGCGACAGCGCAAACTCACCGACGCACAGTTGCCCCTGGCTGGTGATTACAAAGGTGAGCTCAGTGCCATCGGCAATCGGCGAGAATGGCTGAGTGTCAGCAAGCGCAAGTTGATAAGTCCCGTGGTAGAACGAGGGCAGCGTGTTGGGACGCAGCAACTCATAGATGTTGTCGAGGAGATCGTCCAGCGTTCCAACCTCCCTGAACGCCTCTCCGTAACCAGCGCCCCGGGCAAACACTGTTTTGTCGCGAACGGCGAGATAAATGCCCGTCGACTGGTAATAGCGGTACACATCGTAACCGCCGCCAACCTGATTGAAGGTAAACGGCCCGGGAGGGAAGAGACTGGGAAATTCACTCTCCGCCGCGAGAAACAAGACCACCGCGTCGGACGTGTCAACCGGGACGTCGCCGCAACTGCGCGTATCGCTGTCTGTCAGCAGTCCTTCGAGACGCCCATAAGACGTACCGCCACTGGAAAGCACATCGATCCCGGTGAAACCTTCCTGCGTAAAGGCCAGTTCAAAACTGAGCTCGGACTCTGGCAATACCCAGCGCGCCCTGGCAGACAGGCCGCCCGTCAGTACCGGACTCTCCAGCGTCAACTCGCCGACACACAGAGTACCGAGGGCTGTGATGACTACCTGAATGTCATCGCTTGCACTGGCGGTATCCGTTGCCTTGATGGGGGACAGCGGTTGCGCGTCCACCATATCCAGCCGATAAAGCCCCTGAAGATTGGCCGGTATACTCACCGGCGTGGATTGGGCTAATGCGCCGGACGAAAACCATCCGGACAAGAACAACGTCCCCATAGCGAGGAACCTGGTGACAAACGCAAACATCAGAACTCCTGTTCCTGTGGCCCGTGAAAGTGGGGCTCGGTAAAAGCGGGCTCTCGACGAGCATGCTGCGGGTATCGACCCACAGTGCCGAATTAGACTCGTCGCACACCTCACTGCCAAGTGGCATGCACACATTTCGGGTGATAAAACAGGGCATTAGTGATGATTTTTCTCGTAAAGGGACCGCATGGCAGCCCTCAACCAAATCGACTATGCTCCGTCACACCGATTCGAGGGAATTCCGCATGCACATTGATCTCAATGCCGACCTGGGCGAAGGCGGCCTCTACGACCGCGAACTGCTGGCACTGGTCAGCTCCGCCAACATCAGCTGCGGCGTCCATGCTGGCGACCCCGACGCCATGAGCACCGCCATTCGACTGGCCATTGCTCACGGCGTGAGCATCGGCGCGCACCCCTCCTGGCCCGATCGCGAGCATGGCGGCCGACGCGAGATGCAACTCGGGTTTGCGAGCCTGCGTAACCACCTGTTGTATCAGTTGGGTGCCATCGACGCTCTGGTGAGGGCCCAAGGCGCTGAGCTCTCTCATATCAAACCCCATGGTGCTCTCTACAACCAGGCCGCTACCGACCGTGTTTTGGCAGAGGATCTGGTCATGGTCCTGCAGGAGTTCAGTCAGGGGTTCAGTCAAGAGCGCAATTCGGCACTGGTGGTAGTGGGATTGGCGGGAGGAGAATTGCTGCATGCCGCCCGGCAGGCCGGCCTGCGCACTCGCTCCGAAGGCTTCGCAGATCGCGCTTACACCGCCTGGGGTTCATTGGTGCCGCGCAGCGACCCGCGCGCGCTGCTGCTCGATCCGCAGCAGGCCATCGCGCAATCCCTGAGCATGGTCCGCGAAGGCTATGTCACGGCGATCGATGGCAGTCGGGTGGAGGTCAAGGCGGAGACGCTGTGCCTGCACGGCGATACGCCGCAGGCACTGGTGTTTGCGCAGCTGTTGCGCGCGGCGTTCGCGCAGGAAGGAATCACTGTGGGGCGAGGGTAGCGGACTAAAATCTCAACGCGCGCTATCTGCGATGACGCATCATAGACGAAAGGAACATGAGTCGGGACGAGTTGAACAGATGGGTGCCGAGGCCCGGCTACATCCGCAAGGTGTTGATCGTGTACTGGCCGGGACCGCTGAAGTGAATGTGCTGATTGATGCACGCCGGCCGCTCGTCATCGGTGTGACTGACATAGATGATCTGGGTGGCGGTTGTGGCAGCGATCAGGTCCACCGTCCCCAGAATCAGTGCCCGATAATCGTCATCCAACCCGACACAGGGCTCGTCCAGAATCAAAATGGCAGGATGCTTGACCATGGCGCGCGCCAGCAGCACCAGACGCTGCTGCCCGAACGACAACTCATGATAGTACTCGCCCGCCAGATCAGCGATGAAGAAAGTGTGCAGCCAGTCCAGCGCCGCAATGCGTTCACTGGCGCCGCTGTCGTCGTAAAGCCCGACTGAGGCAAAGAACCCGGACACCACCACGTCGAGTACTTTCCAGCCCTTCACATACTTGTTGTGCAACTCGTTGGACACGGTGCCAAAACGCGCCTTCACGTCCCATACCGTCTCGCCACTGCCACGGCGGCGGCCGAACAGCGTCACGTCCTGCCCATAGGCTTTGTGATTCTCGCCATTGATCAGGCTGAGCAGCGTGGATTTGCCACACCCGTTGGGCCCCTCGATGAGAGTGTGCTGGCCTCGGCGCAGCGTCCATGAGAACTGCTTCAGCACCAGGTGTCCCTGATAGCCCGCGTCGACGTCATGCAGCTCGAACAGCGGTTGCTCTGGATCCAGCTCGGCCAGGGCGGCATGTCTGTGAGGCTTCGGAAGGGCAAGCGGGAGAGACGCAGGCAGAACCACCTCGCGCTGCGCCAGCCGCTGCCATGTTGCACCTGCCTGCACTTCCTGCAGCGGCCCCTGCTCCACCATCCGCAGATTCTCCATCAGCGCAAGATGGGTGATGCCCGGCAAAATATCACGCTGGCGCCTGGACAGCAGCAATGTACAGGTGTCCGGGCCCATCCATTGCTGCAGCACGGCAGCAATGCGCTGCCGGGAGTCGCGATCGACACTCTCCAGCGGATCATCCAGAAGTAGAAGACGCGGCCGGCGATACAAAGCCCTGGCGAGCAGCGCCTTGCGCACCTGCCCGGACGAGAGATAGCGAATGCCGCGCTGTTGCAGAGTCTGCAGATCGAGCGCCGCAAGCAATGCCTCATAGCGGGCGATAGCGTTGGCGTCGGGTGGCATCTCGCCAAGGATCAGCCTCGCCACAGTGGTGCCCTGATCGAGCGCCGTGTCGTTGTACTCACTGATGTCGTGGCGATTGTCGAGCGCCCAGAGTTGTTGCTGTTCTTCGAAGGAAACTACCTGTAACTCCTGACCGCTGACAAGGTTGCGGCACAACAACTGCGCCAGCAGCGACTTGCCCGCCCCATTACCGCCGAACACGCACCAGTGCTGCCCGAGCGCCAACGCGAAGTCTTCCACGCGCAGCGTCCTGCGACTGCTGATCCGGCACAGGACATTGTGCACGCGTAGTAATTCGCCGCTCATCACTACACCGGCGCTACTCATCGATTGGGGTTTGCGACACCAGAGCCTTGAACTTCTGTGGCAGCCTGTGGGCACTGGCCGGGGCAATCTGCAACATGATAATGGCCACCATGTCCGTCTCCGGGTCCGCCCAGGCGTAAGTGCCCAGAGTGCCGCTCCAGCCGAACTCGCCATTGTTGACGCCGTAGGCACTCTTCGCCTCGTCGATCACCACGGTGAAGCCATACCCCCAGCCCACGTCCAGCATCGGATTCTGCGGCGACATCCCGATCGGCAGCAGCTCCGGAGGGATGTGGTTGCGCGTCATCTCGGCAATCAGCGGCTCCGAGAGGACGCGTTGCCCATCCAGAATGCCACCATCGAGGAAGGCCTGCAGGAAGCGCAGATAGTCGGGCACAGTGCTCACCAATCCTACAGAACCCTCCAGCAACGCAGGTTGCGAGGTAATCGGCACGTCCATCTCCGGCACCCGGACCAGAGCACCCCCGCCTCTGGGCACTTCATAGATGCGCGCCAGGCGGTCGACTTTCTCCGGCGGCACATGGAAGGCGGTATCCGGCATGCTCAGGGGCTGCAGCACGTGTTCGTTGAGATAGTCATCGAAGCGCTGCCCGGAGACGATCTCGACCACGCGACTCAGCACCGAAGTCGATTCGCTGTAGATCCAGAGTGTCCCCGGGTCGCCCATCAATGGGACTGCGGCTATCTTCTCCACCAGCACGTCGAGTGGCTCGGCGCGTGATCGCACTGCCCTGCTCTGATACAGCGCGCCATCGCGATGACTAAGGCCACCGATATTGAGCAGCAGATCCTTGATCGTCACTGCGCGAGACGGCGCCCGCGTCGGACTGTTGTCGGGATCATCAGGATTCGTGAATACCACCATGTCTGCAAAACTGGGGATATAAGTGGAGACTGGATCATCCAGGCTTATACGACCCGCTTCGATCAACTGCATGACCGCGAGCGAGGTGATTGCCTTGGTATTCGAGCGGATCTGGAAAATGGAATCCTCGCGCATGGGCGTTGCTGCTTGAGCGCCCTCTGCCCCTGCCTGTGACCCGAGGACCTGCGACCCCATCGCCTCCAGATAAACAAGACGGCCATGACGGGCGACGCCCGCCACCAGCCCAGCCACTCTCCCATCGTCGACGTGCTGACGCAGCATGGTATCGAGCAACTGCAAGCGCGCCGACGAAATCCCGACTGACTCCGGTTCCACCCGCACCAGACTGGTGTTTTCGGTGGCGTGCAGTGACGCAGTCGCGAGGGCAAAGGCGATGAGAGTCAGCACCTTGCGGGCTGGCACTCTGCAAAATTGGGTCATGGTTGTCTCTCTGGATTAGTAGATGTGGAGGCGATGATATGCGTAAACGCTATAAAGAAAAACCGCAGCGAAAAATCCCGCGAGAAGTGGGCAGCGCCCCGCCATCCATCTTGATTTAATGGGACTTTACGTTCACGATAGTGCCCGCTGTCGCCACTTACGGGGCGGCGCACATGCTGACCAGATCCTCATTTCAACACTGCGTTTGATGCCCGGACTGGCAAGGCTACAATCCAATAACAGGAGGTGTTCGAATGAAACACACAATCAAAACGTTGTCTGCAGGATTACTGGTTTCCATGGCGCTGGCAGGCTCTGTCCAGGCAGCCGAATATGTACGCTATGAACAGAATGGCACAATTTCCTGGGGCGAACTGGTCGGCACGACCATTCACCAGCTCAGCGACGCTCCTTATCTGGAAGGTGCACGCACCGGCCAGACAGTGGATCAGTCCGCCGTCACTCTAAAAGCTCCCGTAGACCCAGAGCTGGTCGTCATGACCGCACTGAACTTCAGAAGCCACCTCACTGGCGAACCCGCAAAATACCCGGGCCTGTTCATCGTTCCCTCCAGGTCCATCATTGGCCCGGATGAGCCGATGGTCATCCCCGTCGAAAGCACGAACTACCACTACGAAGCGGAAGCCGTAATTGTGATCGGCAAGCACGCTGAGAACGTCTCCGTCGAAGACGCCCCGGATTACATCTTCGGTGTCACCGCCGGCAACGACGGCAGTGCCCGTGACTGGCAAGGTGCAGACCTGCAGTGGACTCGCGCCAAGGGTGCCAGAACTTTCAACTCCGTTGGCCCGAAACTGGTCACCGGCATTGACCCGAACAACATCAAGATCGAAGGTCGTCTGAACGGTGAAGTGCGTCAGGGTGAGAACACGTCTGACATGCTTTACAACTTCGACTACATGGTCAGCTACATCTCCCACTACTTCACTCTCGAACCGGGCGACATTATCTGGTCCGGCACCATGGGCACTACCCGTCCGATGGTTCCGGGTGACGTTTTCGAAACCGAAGTGGAAGGCGTAGGCATCCTGCGCAATTCCGCCGTGCTGGGCGAACCACAGCCCAACAACCCCGCACTGAAAGCTCAGTAATTTTCAGGCAAAAAAAAAAGGAAAGAAGCTCTCCTGCCTCTTTCCTTCTTTTACCCTCCCTGCTCCCCCCTCCTGCTTTTCCTTTACTGAGCGGCGCTGCTCACCAGCGTGCTCTGATCGACATATTTCCAGTACACCTGACCGAAGAACATCTCATCCCAGCTCTGCTGGCCCCAGGGCACTTCGCGCGCCGGATCAGGGTTCGCCTTGTTCTGCGTTGAATTGTCGAATGCGGCGGTTGCCACAATCCTGGTGCCCGCAGGCACGAACTTCGGCTCTTCGAGCTGGTAGTCAAGCTGCCAGTTGTAGTTGTAGTTGGCAATATTGATCAACTGCTCCACTGAGCCGTCAGGGTAGTGAGCCGCGAAACGCATGTTCTTGCCACGGAAGTGCATGTGCGGGATAAAGCTCTGTAGATAGGCATCCTGGTCGATAACAATGCTCTGGGACTGCTCGAAATTCGGCGCATAAGGCGGAATATTGGTCCAGGCGTCCGGGAATATACAGGCACATTCGCCGGATCTGCGCTCTTGCGGAACCTGATCGTCCGGATAGAACCAGACGCCGATCTCGCTGGCATCAACGGTCGCCTTGCCAGTGGTGGTGTAGTGCAACTGCAGCCCAAGCATAGAGCCAGCCTTGAGCAGGCCACCGGTATTGGCCGCTTCCATGTGCGGCTCAGCACCCGGGATGTAAGGCGTGACGAAGGCGGCATTCGGATCTCCACCACCGAGGAAACTCCCGGCGGTAGGTCTTGTACCGGGAGCAATCACCGCATTCAGCGTATGGTGCAGCACGGTGCGGTCACCGGCGATGTACTGGCTCGCGCGCACCCAGCGGTCACGATCCAAACCTTCGAAAGGCACCATCACAGTGATGTAATCCATTACGCCTGTCGCGGGTATCTCTTGCGGTGGCACCTTTACAATCAGATCAGGCTCGCCGAAGGCCCACTTGGATTCTGGCCAGGTCAAGGCTGTCAAAGGATCGCTGCTCCCATCCTTGGGAGAACCGGCTTCAACCCAGCTGATCAGCGTCTGCTGCTCTTCCACGGAGAGGACATAATCGTTAGAGAACTTGCCTACATGGGGGTCAATCTGACCAGGCGGCATGCGCTTGGTCATCAGCACCTCACGAATCATAGGCGACCAACCCTGCACCATGGCATGGCTGTCCATCGCGAAAGGGGCAATGCCACCATCACGGTGGCAGGTCGCGCAATTCTCGGCCAGGATCGGCGCCACATCGTCGACGTAAGAGATGCTGACATCGCTCTTGTAAGTGACGTCAGAACCCGTCATAGCGACGACAGCGGTGCTGATCGGCTTGTCTGCCACGACCTCATTGAGTGCAGTTTCTAAAGCCGTCACCGGCCCTCGGAACATCACTTCAAAGCTCTTGGGACTGAACAGAAACACTTCACCACTCTTGTCGATGCCCATGGCGCTGGCGATCATCTGCGCGTCGTCAATCAGAACCGGCAACTGGACACCGAGGTCAGTGACAGCCTGCTTGACCGAAGCGCGCTCCTGCCCCAGCGGGTTGATCATCATGAATTCGATGCCCTGGGCATCGAAACGGGACTGCAACTGCGCATAGGTCGCAGCAGCCTGCTCGGTCTGGTCACTGCCATTGACCTGCACCAGAAAGGCGATCGCCTTGTGGTCGTCATACCAGCCGATATGATGAAAAAAGCCATCCTGATCGAGCAGGGAAAAATCCCCCACGCGCTCGGCGGCCTGCAATGAACTAGTGGAAGCGGCGCAAAACAGCGCGGCAAAACCAATGGCAATCTTGGACCTGAACATAAACCCTCCGGGGGATCTGCGAATTCGACGGCGATCCTAACACCGGCACCGGTGAATAACAGGCAGGCCTCCGGACTATCCATCACCACTTTGTCAAATTCAGAATTCAGCAAGGAAAAATCAGTCAGAGGCTATCATCAGGTCGCTTGCGGGAGCAGCATGCGCAAGGCGTTGCGCAGTCACAGGAAATGACAACTCCATTCAGCACTGTTCTGAATGGTGGTCTCCGCAAAGCCCTGACGAACAAACAGCTGCCTCGCCTCCGCGATGATGCGCTGCAGCTTCATGCGTTTGTTGCGTTCACGCAGACCGGGCATTCGCAACTCCCTGGGTAGTTAAAAGAGGCTCGTCGGTTCAGGCACCTGAGTAGAAGATATTGAGCTTGTTGCCATCCGGGTCACGGAAGTAACCGGCATAGTAGTTATCACTGCGCGGCCCTGCAGGACCCTCGTCTTTCGCACCCAGTTCCATGGCCTTCTTGTAGACTCGGTCAACGGTGGCTTTGCTGTCTGCTGCGAGGGCCACCATCGTGCCATTGCCGCCAGCAGCAGTGTTACCGTCGAAAGGCTTGATGACGCACAGGCTGACGCCCGTCGGGCTGTTACCCCAGGCGATGAATGTCGGGAACTCCATGGTCCTCTTGGCGTTCAGTTCTGCGAGCAGGGCATCATAAAATGCGGCAGCGCGGGCGATATCGTTGGTCCCCAATGTGACATATCCGATCATGTGTGACTCCTTCATCCTGCGGTTCGTAGTGGGATTGAATTGTGGCTTTAATCGTGGCTTGCTTGTGGCGGCAACTCTAGCACAGACCTGTGTCACAATAGCCAGCAAAACCTGCAACCCGAATCAACCCAGAGAAGCAGCGAAGCAATCTCATGAATGAAGCCAGCAAGACCTTTGTAGACAGAACCATTGCTGACCCGGAGCACCCAGTGACGCTGTTCTCGCTGAGTTGGTGCTCCTACTGTCGCGCTGCCCGCCAGTTGCTGGAGCAGCTGGGCATTCCCTATCAGGCGTTCGAGCTCGACCGTGGCGAATTCGTCGAACCGCGTCTGCAGGATGAGGTGCGCACCCGCCTGCAGCAACTGACCAACAGCGGCACGCTGCCGCAACTGTTCATCGGCGGAGAAAGTCTGGGCGGCTACACCGACACGGCGACAGCGCGCAGCAATGGCAAGCTAGCCCAAGTACTGGCCAGACATGCCATCGAATGGAACAATCCTGAACTGAAGAGCTAATGAGGAGAACCACCATGCTGGACATCCTGATCCGCTACCTGCACCTGGGTGCCGTGCTGGTGCTTGCGGGCACCCTGATCATCGAAAATATGGCAATGGCTCCGCAGATCTCCAGAGAAGACCTGCGCAACTTGCTCAAGGTCGATGCCGCTTACGGGTTGAGCGCCCTGGTGGTGCTGGCATGCGGCTTGACGCTATGGTTCACCGGCGCCAAACCCAGCGACTTCTACTCGGGCAATCCAATCTTTCATGCCAAGCTGAGTCTGTTCGTGGTGGTGGGGCTGCTGTCGATTTATCCCACCGTGTTCCTGCTGCGCCACCGCAAGAGTGAGGCCGAGACGCTGGAGGTGCCTGCAGGCGTGCGGCGCGTGTTGCGCGTGGAGTTGGCTCTGCTGGCCATCATTCCGGTGCTCGCCTTCCTGATGGCGCGCGGCGTCGGGCTGTAGTATCCGCCTAGCGAATAATCATCTGCAGCCATGCGGAGATATCGCGAATCTCCTCCTGGCAGACCGAGTGCTCCATCCGATATTGATGGTAACGAGTGGGATGCCCCATCTTGCGCAATGCCTCGTCGGCGTGGCGCCCAAGCGACTCATGTACGA